>CAZRRW010000184.1:0-4984 GCA_964602505.1 uncultured Burkholderiaceae bacterium | reverse complement strand
CCGCTGATCATCAGTGGCCAGGCGCAGGACCAGACCGAGCTGTACCTGAAGATGAACGCAGTGGCGCCCATGCTCAAGCGCCAGATCGGCGAGGCCGACCCGCGCACGGGCGAAGGCGTGATCGAGCCGGGCGACTTCACCCTCGACGAGAAATCGCATCAGGTCTACCTGACCGAGCAGGGCTACGAGGCCGCCGAAGGCATCATGGCCAACCTGGGGCTGATTCCAGAGGGCTCGTCGCTGTACGACCCGGCCAACATCACCCTGGTGCACCACCTGTACGCCGCCCTGCGGGCCGCCCACCTCTACCACCGCGACCAGCACTACGTGGTGCAGGACGGCGAGGTGGTCATCGTCGACGAATTCACCGGCCGCCTGATGACGGGGCGCCGCTGGAGCGACGGCCTGCACCAGGCGGTAGAGGCGAAGGAGCGGGTCGCCATCCAGGCCGAGAACCAGACGCTGGCGTCCATCACCTTCCAGAACTACTTCCGCATGTACGGCAAGCTCGCCGGCATGACAGGCACGGCCGACACCGAGGCCTATGAGTTCCAGGAGATCTACGGCCTGGAAACGGTGATCGTGCCGCCCAACAAGCCCAGCGCCCGCAAGGACGACCAGGACCGCGTCTACAAGACCACCCGCGAAAAGTACGACGCGGTGGTGGCCGAGATCCGCGACTGCCATGAGCGCGGCCAGCCCGTGCTGGTAGGCACCACCTCGATCGAGAACTCCGAGATCATCTCGCAACTGCTCGAGAAGGTGAAGCTTCCCCACGCGGTGCTGAATGCCAAGCAGCACGCCAAGGAAGCCGAGATCGTGGCGCAGGCCGGCCGCCCGGGCATGATCACCATTGCCACCAACATGGCTGGCCGCGGCACCGACATCGTGCTGGGCGGCAACGTCGAGAAGCAGGCGCAGCTGATCGAGGCTGACGAGTCGATCAGCGATGCGGACAAGCAAGCCCGTGTGGCCAGGCTGCATGCCGAATGGCAAAGCCTGCACGAGCAGGTGAAAGCCGCTGGCGGCCTGCGCATCATTGGTACCGAGCGGCATGAAAGCCGCCGCATCGACAACCAGCTGCGCGGCCGCTCGGGCCGCCAGGGCGACCCAGGGGCCTCGCGCTTCTTCCTCTCGCTCGAAGACCAGCTGATGCGCATCTTCGCGGGCGACCGGGTCAAGGCCATCATGGAGCGCCTGAAGATGCCCGATGGCGAGGCCATCGAGGCGGGCATCGTCAGCCGCAGCATCGAAAGCGCCCAGCGCAAGGTCGAGGCCCGCAACTTCGACATCCGCAAGCAGCTGCTGGAGTATGACGATGTGGCCAACGACCAGCGCAAGGTCATCTACCAGCAGCGCAACGACATCCTTGACGCCAAGGACATTGCCGCCCAGATCACCAACCTGCGGCATGGCGCCCTGACTGATGTGGTGCGGGCCTATGTGCCAGCCGAGTCGGTGGAAGAGCAGTGGGACCTGCCCGGCCTGGAAAAGCTGTTGCGCGAGGAGTGGCAGCTGGAGGTGCCACTGGTGGCCAGCGTGAATGACAGCGATGCGATCACCGACGACGATCTGCTGGCCATGGTGCTCCAGGCTGCTGACGAGGCCTACACCGCCAAGGTGGGCCAGGTGGGCGGCGAGCATTTCGCAGGGTTCGAGCGTGTGGTGCTGCTGCAGTCACTGGACAGCAACTGGCGCGAGCACCTGGCCGCGCTGGACTACCTGCGCCAGGGCATCCATCTGCGCGGCTATGCGCAGAAGCAGCCCAAGCAGGAGTACAAGCGCGAGGCCTTCGAGCTGTTCTCGCAGCTGCTGGACACCGTGAAGACCGAGGTGACACGCACCCTGATGACCGTGCGCGTGCAGTCCGAGGAGCAGGTGGAGCAGGCTGCACAGGCCTTGGAGCAGAAGGCCGAGTCCATCAGCAACCTCGTCTACACCGCGCCCACCGAAGACGGTGGCGTGGAGAGCACGCTCGACGAATCCACCCGCCGCGCGGCCCTGGGAGCGACCGCCATGGCCGCTGCGTCTGCGGTGCCGAAGGTGGGCCGCAACGACCCCTGCCCCTGCGGCAGTGGCAAGAAGTACAAGCACTGCCACGGCCAGCTGAACTGATTTGCGCCCGAGCGGCTGGGCGCGGCCGCCCAGCCGAATGTGCTTGTCTTCTCAACCTGCCACGAGGAGCCCCTGATGCCAGTGAACCTGCCCTTGCCCGACCCGGCGGCGCTGCACCCCGTTGCTGGGGTTCGCATCGGCGTGGCCATGGCCGGAGTGCGCAAACCCAACAAGAAGGACGTGGTGCTTTTTGAACTGGGCCAAGGCACCCAGGTGGCGGGGGTCTTCACCCGCAACCGCTACTGTGCCGCCCCAGTCCAGATCTGCCAGCAGAAGCTGGCCGCGTCGGCCTCGATGCGTGCCCTGATCATCAATACCGGCAATGCGAATGCAGGCACTGGAGCCGACGGCCTGGCCCGTGCCCACCTCGTCTGCGAGGCCGTGGCCCAGGCCATGGGGCTCGCACCAGACCAGGTGCTGCCCTTTTCCACCGGCGTGATCATGGAGCCCTTGCCTGCCGAGCGGGTGGTGGCAGGCCTGCCTGCCGCGATGGCCGACCTGAAGGCCGACCATTGGCTGTCGGCAGCCGAGGGCATCATGACCACCGACACCCAGCCCAAGGCCGCGTCCCGGCAGGTGGTGCTGCCCAGCGGATCTGTGGTCACGGTCACTGGCATTGCCAAAGGTGCCGGGATGATTCGCCCCAACATGGCCACGATGCTGGGCTTCGTGGCCACGGATGCTGCCGTGTCACCTGCCGCGTTACAGGCGTTCACCCAAGCGGCGGCGGACGCCAGCTTCAACAGCATCACGGTCGACGGCGACACCTCGACCAATGATTCCTTCGTGGTCGCCGCCACAGGCAGGGCCGGCAACCCGGTCATCACCGACCCCACCAGTGCCGACGGCCAGACCCTTCTCGGCGCATTGACCCAGGTGGCATTGCAGCTTGCCCAGGCAATCGTGCGGGATGGTGAAGGGGCCACCAAGTTCATCGCGGTGAAGGTCTGCGGGGGGCGCAGCGTGGCGGAATGCCGCCAGGCCGCCTACGCGGTCGCTCAGTCACCGCTGGTGAAGACCGCCTTCTTCGCCAGCGACCCCAACCTCGGCCGCATCCTCGCTGCGGTGGGGTATGCCGGCATCGACGACCTGGACCAGGGCAGGATTGAACTGCATCTGGACGATGTGCATGTCGTCACGCAGGGCGGCCGCCACCCTGCCTACCAGGAGGCCGATGGCGCCCGGGTGATGAAGCAGAGTGAAATCACGATCACAGTCGACCTGGGCCGGGGTGAGGCGCACACCACGGTGTGGACCTGCGATTTCTCATACGACTACGTGAAGATCAACGCCGACTACCGCAGCTGAGCGCCGGACCGGCGGTCCCACCCTCTCCACTGCCACTGCCTGCCATGAACGAGCAATTCCAAACCCTGCTGGCCCGCGCCGAGTCCGTGCTGGCCCGCATCGAGGCCATCCTGCCGCAGCCTCTGCAGGCACCCGCCGACTGGGGCGCAGCTGTGGCCTGGCGCTACCGCAAGCGAGCCAGCGGCCACGGCACCCTGGAACCCGTGAGGCATGTGAGCGACATCCGGCTCGACGCCCTCAAGGAGATTGATCAGCAGAAGGACAAGATCCACCGCAACACCCAGCAGTTCGTCGCCGGTCAGCCTGCCAACAATGTGCTGCTCACGGGTGCTCGGGGCACTGGCAAATCGTCGCTCATCAAGGCCTGCCTCAACGAGTTTGCGCCAAAGGGCCTGCGGCTGATCGAAGTGGACAAGGCGGACCTGGTGGACCTGCCCGACATCGTGGATGTCGTGACTGGTCGGCCTGAGAAGTTCATCATCTACTGTGACGACATCAGCTTCGAGGAGGGCGACGGCTCGTACAAGGCCCTGAAGTCGATCCTCGACGGCTCGGTCTCGGCGGGCGCCCCCAACCTGCTGGTCTACGCCACCAGCAACCGCCGCCACCTGCTGCCCGAGTACATGAGCGAGAACCTCAGCTACAAGCACACCGAAGATGGCGAGGTGCACCCGGGCGAGGTCGTGGAGGAGAAGATCTCCCTGTCGGAACGCTTTGGCCTGTGGATCAGCTTCTACCCCTTCTCGCAGAGCGAGTACCTGGCCATCGTGGCGCAATGGCTTCGCGGCTTCGGCGTGCCTGAGGCCCAGATCAGCGCCGCGCAGAAAGAAAGCCTGGTCTGGGCTCTGGAACGCGGGTCGCGATCGGGCCGGGTGGCCTACCAGTTCGCCCGAGACTTCTCGGGACGGAGTGCCCAGTGAGCCGCCGTCGCGCACACACACCGCGATGAGCGACCGGCACGCGGTTGACGTCGCCGTCGGCATCCTGATCCGCCATGATCGGGCCCTGCTGCTCACCAGCCGCCCGGCGGGCAAGGTCTACGCCGGGTACTGGGAGTTTCCGGGCGGCAAGCTGGAGGCTGGCGAGACGGTGGAGCAGGCGCTTCGCCGCGAGCTTCAGGAGGAGTTGGGCATCACGATCGGGCAAGCCCATGCCTGGCACGTCAGCGAGCACGACTACCCGCACGCCCTGGTGCGCTTGCACTGGTGCAAGGTGTTCGAGTGGGCCGATGCGCTGCAGATGCGAGAGGCGCAGTCTTTTGCCTGGCAGCAGTTTCCCCTGACAGTCACGCCCGTGCTGCCTGGCGCCTTTGGCGTGCTGCGCATGCTGGCCAACGAGCGCGGCTTCAGCGGCGCCACCCACCTGCCCCAGGCAGATTGAGCGCACCCTAGGCGCAAAGGGCCAACTCGAAGCCCGCGTCATCCGACGCGGGCTTGACCTTCCCCTCGGCGTCCCGGCGAAGCAGGCGCACCGTGACCAGCAGGCGGTGGCCGGTGATCTCGGGGATCAGCCCCAGGCCCTCATCGATGCGCAGTCGAAGCAGCTGGTAGGTGCGGGTCTG
>CAZRRW010000183.1:0-5063 GCA_964602505.1 uncultured Burkholderiaceae bacterium | reverse complement strand
GACCGGACGGCAGCGCGGGTGTTTGCCCGGGTGGAGAAATGGGCGCAGCAGACCACGACTGGGGATCTGGCGGAACTGCCAGGGCTTGATGAGCGCTCGGTGGTGATCCCGCTGGTGACCTCGACGCGCGAGAGCTGTCTCGGCGCGGAGTGCCCGCATTTCAAGGCGTGTCACGTCGTCAAGGCTCGGCGTGACGCGTTGT
Organism: uncultured Burkholderiaceae bacterium; assembly: GCA_964602505.1. Lineage (GTDB taxonomy): Bacteria > Pseudomonadota > Gammaproteobacteria > Burkholderiales > Burkholderiaceae_C > CAZRRW01. Next base: position 4,861 of record CAZRRW010000183.1, on the reverse strand, counting down.
CGGCCGACGTTACTGTCATCAACCATCATCTTTTTTTCGCCGACCTGAGTCTGCGCGAAACCGGCATGGCGGAGCTGTTGCCGTCTGTTGATGTGCTGGTGTTCGACGAGGCCCATCAGCTGCCCGAGGCTGGCGTTCAGTTTCTGGGCCAAACCCTGTCCACGGCGGCCCTGCAGGATCTCGCCAGGGACTTGCTCGCGGTGGGCTTGCAACAGGCTCGTGGATTCGCGGACTGGAGTGCGTTGGCTGCCAGTCTGGACAAGGCTTCACGGGACTGGCGTCTGAGCGCCGGGCACTGTCTGGGTCAACGCGTGGGCCAACGTCTGGCTTGGCAGCGACTGGAGTCTGACGAGGCGTGGATCGCCGCCTTGGGTGGGATCCGTAGCGCCTTGGCCGCGCTCGTGGTAGCGCTTGAGTCTCTTCGAGAAACTGCTCCCGATTTCTCCAAACTCGCCGACCGTTGTGTTGAGCTGGATGCCCGCGTCGACCTGTTCGGCACGGCAACCGAGGCACGCCGCGTGCGCTGGGTGGATCTGACGACACAGCATGTCCGGGTGACCGACTCGCCTCTGGATGTGCGGGACGCACTCGGGCCGCGCGCTCTGGCAGGCGACAAGGCCTGGGTGTTTACTTCGGCCACCTTGGGGGAGGACGACAAGCTCAGCTGGTTTGCACGCGCCACGGCCCTGGAGAACGCGGCCACCCTGCGGCTGACCAGTCCGTTTGACTATGCGCGCCAGGCGGCGCTCCACGTGCCAGCCCGGTTTGCCGCACCCAATTCCCCCGAGCACCCCCAGGAGGTTGCCGCACTGGTCGCTACCTTGGCAGGTGTCCTCGGCGGACGCACGTTTGTCCTCACCACCACCTTGAGGTCACTCAAAGCGGTTGGTGAGGCTCTGCGCCAGCTTTGGCGTGAGGACGGGCCCGCAGGCGCGGACGCCTTCGCAGGTTGGCATGCCAACTTTCCTGAGGTGCTGGTACAGGGTGACACGCCGAAGCGCTTGCTGCTTGAGCAGTTTCGCGAACTCAACGCCGATGGCGGGAGTGGCGCGGTGCTCGTGGGCTCCTCTTCGTTCTGGGAAGGCATTGATGTGCCCGGGGACAGCCTGCAACTCGTGGTGATCGACAAGTTGCCCTTCCCACCGCCCAATGACCCGCTGGTGGAGGCCCGCAGTCGCGCGATTGAGGCGCACGGGGGCAATCCTTTCAGGGACTACCACCTAAGTGAGGCGGCAATGGCCATCAAGCAGGGCGCAGGCCGGTTGATTCGTCGCGAGACAGACCGGGGTCTGCTGGTCGTGACCGACCCTCGGCTGCGCACGGCCAGTTACGGCCGACGCCTGCTGGCGGCCCTGCCGCCGATGAAGCGCTTGGGGCACCTGGATGACGCGCTGGGGTTTGTGCAGGACTTGCGCGAACTGCGGGTGGCCCACTCCTAGCACGGGTTTGCTGTGTGGCCGGGCTGGTCCTATGGACCGGACAAGGCGTCAAGCGCGGCACGGGCGGCTGCCACGTCTGCGGCAGCCCGTGCCTGACGGGCGTGATAGGTTTCGTTCAGCCGGGTGCCACCGCCTGCCAGGGGGGTGAAGTCCCCCTCTCTAGGGGTGGCGTCCGCCTGAGCCTGCCGCTCGGCATCGATCAATCGTTGCCTGGCGGCCGCGATGGCCGCCTCCCGCTGCGCATCCGCCGCTGCAGTGGCCTGACGCTTGCGCCGAGCCTCCTCGTTGGCTGCTTTGTCCGCCCGCAGACGCTGCTGCGCCGCCGATTGCGCCTCTGGCGACAGGGCGGGCGCCCGACGCAGGGGCTCCACCTTCGCGTTGCCGGGCAGGCCAGGTGTCTTCTCCGGTGGCCGGTCGGTCAGGATCACCCGACCGTCGGGCAGGGTGATTCGGTACATCGTCTGTCCTGCAGCGGCTGCGGGCGGGGTGCCGGCCGATGGGCTCGATGGCTGGCCCACGCTGGGTGCAGCGCCTTGCGCCGAGCTGGCCTGCGCAAGGGCGGTAGGCGCCATTGGGACCAGACTGGCCACCGCCAGGGGCCAGCCCCACACCCACTGCGGGATTGCTGTATTCACACGAGGTGAGACGAAGCTGGACGGATAAAGTTGCATGGCAAAAGCAGGCGGGTGGTGTCCAACGTCAAGTGTGCGTCAGGGATGCTGCCTATGTTTCCGGCTGAACACCCATTGTCAGATCAGAACATTGAGGAGACCAGTATGTCCAGTATTCAATCGGTCATGAGCGAGTCGCGGGTGTTTCCCCCGCCCGCAGACCTCGCCGCCAAGGCCGCCATCTCCGGCATGGCCGCCTATGAGTCGCTGGCGGCTGCAGCGACCCGTGACGAGCAGGGGTTCTGGGCCAAGCTGGCCCGGGACAACCTGCAATGGCATACGCCCTTTACCCAGGTGCTGGATGAGTCGAACGCGCCGTTCTACAAGTGGTTTGCCGATGGCAAGCTCAACGCCAGCTTCAACTGCCTGGACGTCAACCTCAGCAACGGCAACGCCGACAAGACCGCGATCCTCTTTGAGGCCGATGATGGCAGTGTGACCGCCATCACTTATCGCCAACTGCACGAGCGGGTGTGCAAGTTCGCCAATGGCCTGAAGGCGCTTGGGGTGAAAAAGGGCGACCGGGTGCTGATCTACATCCCCATGACCCCAGAAGGGGTCATCGCCATGCAGGCCTGCGCGCGTGTGGGTGCCACGCATTCGGTGGTATTCGGTGGCTTTTCCGCCAAGAGCGTGCAGGAACGCATCATCGATGCAGGCGCCAGCTTTGTCATCACCAGCGACGAGCAGTTTCGCGGCGGCAAGGCGCTGCCCATCAAGGCCATGGTCGACGAAGCCATCGGCATGGGCGGGTGTGATGGCGTGAAGAAGGTGGTGGTGTTCAAGCGCACCGGCGGCCAGGTCGGCTGGACGGAGGGCCGCGACGTCTGGATGCATGAGGTCGAAGCAGGGCAGAGCGCGGTCTGCGAGCCGGAATGGGTGGATGCGGAGCACCCGCTCTTCATCCTCTACACCTCTGGCTCGACGGGCAAGCCCAAGGGCATCCAGCACTCCACTGGAGGCTATCTCCTTTGGGCCAAGCAGACGATGAACTGGACGTTCGACCTGAAGCCCACGGACGTGTTCTGGTGCACTGCAGACATTGGCTGGATCACCGGGCACAGCTACGTCTGCTACGGCCCCACCGCCGCTGGTGCCACGCAGGTCATCTTCGAGGGGGTGCCCACCTACCCGCATGCCGGTCGGTTCTGGCAGATGATCGAGCGCCACAAGGTCAGCATCTTCTACACCGCACCCACGGCGATCCGTTCGCTCATCAAGGCCAGCGAAGGGGACGAAAAGGTACACCCGAAGAACTGGAATCTGGGTTCCTTGCGCATCATGGGCAGTGTGGGCGAGCCCATCAACCCCGAGGCCTGGATGTGGTACCACACCCATGTGGGGGGCGGCCGCTGCCCGATCGTGGACACTTTCTGGCAGACGGAGACTGGCGGGCACGTCATCAGCCCCATGCCAGGCGCCACCCCGCTGGTGCCGGGCTCGTGCACCCTGCCGGTGCCTGGCATTCAGGCCGCGGTGGTGGATGAAACCGGGCAGGATGTGCCCAACGGCCAGGGAGGCATTCTGGTCATCAAGCGCCCTTGGCCCAGCATGGTGCGCACCATCTGGGGCGATCCGGAACGCTTCAAGAAGAGCTACTTTCCGGCCGAACTGGGCGGCAAGCTCTACCTTGCGGGTGACGGCGCCGTTCGCGACAAGACCACCGGCAACTTCACCATCATGGGCCGCATCGATGATGTGCTGAACGTGAGCGGGCACCGCATGGGCACCATGGAGATCGAGTCCGCTCTGGTGGCCAACAGCGCTCTGGTGGCCGAGGCCGCGGTGGTGGGTCGGCCGGACGACCTGACTGGCGAGGCCATCGTCGCCTTTGTGGTGCTCAAGCGGGCACGCCCCACCGGCGACGAAGCCAAGGCCCTGGCCAAAGAGCTGCGCGACTGGGTCGGCAAGGAGATCGGCCCGATTGCCAAGCCCAAGGAAATTCGCTTTGGCGACAACCTGCCCAAAACCCGCAGCGGCAAGATCATGCGCCGTCTGCTGCGTTCGCTGGCCAAGGGCGAGTCCATCATCCAGGACACCTCGACGCTGGAGAACCCGGCCATTCTTGAGCAGCTGGCGCAAAGCAACTGAGCCAGCACCCGCCCACAAAAAAGCCACCCTCGGGTGGCTTTTGTTTGGGCAGGTAACGGGTTACTTCAGTGACAAGATCCAGGTGGCGAGTGTGCGGGCCTCGGCCTCGCTGATCTGACCGTTGGCTGGCATGGGCACTGGCCCCCACACCCCCTGACCTCCCTTCACGATCTTGGTGGCCAGCATGGCCACGGTGTCGGGGCTGGCGGTGTACTTCTGCGCGATCTGCTTGTAGGAGGGGCCGATGGCCCTGGCATCCATCTGGTGGCAGGCCGCACAGTTCTTGGACTGCGCCAGTTGGGGGCTTGCAGATGCGGGAAGTGACAGCACAACACTCGAGAGGGTGAGCAGCACTGCAATCGGACGCACAATCGTCATGGTTGAGTTCTCGGACAACAGGAATAATTGACTAACGCCAGTCTAGCTGGGGCGGTTGACCCCGGTGCTCGCAAAGCGCGGAGGAGTTTACATGCTGTTCATGTTGGTGGGCATCGTCCTGATGGTGGCCAAGTACATGGAAGTCGATCCGGTGGCCACCTGGTCGTGGTGGGTGGTCCTTTCGCCCTTCGCGCTGGCGGTTGCGTGGTGGGCCTATGCGGATGCGACTGGCCTGACCAAGAAACGCGCCAACCAGAAGCAAGAGGCCAGGAAGCAGGCCCG
>CAZRRW010000182.1:0-5079 GCA_964602505.1 uncultured Burkholderiaceae bacterium | reverse complement strand
CATTCCACTTGGCCACCTTGCCCAGGTAGATGTCGCCCAGCACCGCGCCCGACAGGCGCAGTTGGCCGGCGGCCACGCCCTGCACGTTGACCACCGGCACCACGCCGCCGATCACCGTGGGGAACTGCACCAGCCCGTCGCGCTGGAGTTCAGCGTCGGTCAGCGGCACGTCAGAGGCGCCGAAGTCCACCGTCTTGGCACGGATCTGGCGCATGCCAGCACCCGAACCCACCGACTGGTAGTTGACCTTGTTGTTGGTGGCGCGCTGGTAGGCGTCGGCCCACTTGGCGTACAGCGGCGCCGGGAAGGTGGCGCCAGCGCCGGTGATGTCCACCGCGAAAGCGGACGCTGCGCTGACGGCCAGGGCCAGGCCAGCGATCAGGGGTTTGACAGATTGGATGAACATGAATGTCCTCGTTGGCAATGAGAAGGGCTGGGTGAAACCTGAAGCCTGCAGGGTTGCGGCTTGTTGACGGAACGGACTCTAGGGATGTGCCATGACAGTTCTGTGACACGGCGGCATACCCCTGTGACACAACGCCCATTGGGCCCTGTCACAAAACCGTCATCGCATTTACCTATCGTTCGCCTCGTTTGACATTCCAACTCCCCGGAGAACTCGATATGAGCCTTGAATCGATCAACCGCCAACGCCGCCTGGCCCTCCTGAGCACGGGGTTTGCCGCCCTGGCGGGCAGCGCCGTCATGACGGGCTGCGCCTCTTCGCCCAGCCAGCCCAACCTGGTGGCCACCCTGAGTGCCGACCCCAAGTTCTCCACCCTGGTGAGCCTGGTTCAGCAGGCAGGCCTGGTGGACGCCCTGAGCGGCCCTGGCCCCTTCACCGTGTTCGCCCCCACCAACGAGGCCTTCAGCCGCGTGCCCGCCGCACGCCTGCAGCAGATCCGCGGCAATGCCGACCAGCTGCGCGCCGTGCTGCAGTTCCATGTGATTCCTGGCGCGGTGACCGCCAGCCAGGTGCGTCAGGGCAACGTCAAGACCATCAGCAACCGCGACCTGCCCCTGTCGATTGCCGGCGCGTTTGTGACGGTGGACGACGGCGTCGTCACCCGTGCCGACATCCGTGCCAGCAACGGCATCATCCATGAGATTGATGCGGTCAACGTGCCCAACCCCATCATCCCGCCGCCGCCTGCCCCCGCACCTGCGCCCGCCGCGGCACCGGCTGCCCGTTGAGCTGCATCGGTTTGACCCTCCTTCGCCAGAAGGCTTCAGGCGGCTCCGGCCGCCTGCTTTTGAGCCTATATTTCAATATTCATTGAAATATTGAAAGGCGCACTCGCATGCAACATGATCAGGCGGTGGAAGCCCTGGGCGCCCTGGCCCAAACCCAGCGGCTGGCGGCCTTTCGCCTCCTGGTGCAGGCAGGTCCCGCCGGCCTGACCCCGGGCGACCTGGCCGAACGCCTGGGCGCCAGCCCAAGCAGCCTGTCGTTTCACCTCAAGGCCCTGCTGTACGCCGGGCTGGCCAGCCAGGAGCCCCAAGGCCGTCACCTGATCTACCGCGCCCGCTTTGACGCGGTGCGCGGCCTGACCGACTACCTCACGGAGCACTGCTGCGGTGGCGCGGCATGCGACGTGCCCACACCGCCCACCGCCACCACTCGAATGGAGGACCCCATGACAAGTACCCCCCACAAGCTGAATGTGTTGTTCCTGTGCACCCACAACTCGGCCCGCAGCATCCTGGCCGAAGCCTTGCTGAACCACCTGAACCGAGGGGTGATGGGCAAGATGCAGGCGTTTTCGGCTGGCTCCAGCCCCCGCGACAACCAGCAGCCCAACCCCCTGGCCCTCAAGGTGCTGGCCGACGTCGGCGTGGCCACGGAAGGCCTGCACAGCAAAGACTGGGACGTGTTTGCCACGCCCGGCGCACCTCAAATGGATCTGGTGATCACCGTGTGCGACAACGCCGCAGGCGAGGTGTGCCCGGTCTGGCCGGGCCAGCCCGCCACGGCCCACTGGGGCTACCCCGACCCGTCAGAGGTGCAGGGCAGCGAGGAGGATCGGATCAAGGCCTTCCGCGACACCCTGCACGCCATCAAGCGCCGCCTGGACATCTTCATGGCCTTGCCCATTGAAAAGCTTGACCGAATGAAACTGCAGCAACAGGCCCGCAGCATCGCCACCCCCACCGCCGACGCCCTGAGCGCCTGAAAGCCTGACCAGGAAGGCCATGCCCCCTCCCGCCTTGCCCAGCCTGCCTACCCGCCTGTTTGCCGAGTGCCTGGGCACTGCCGCCCTGCTGGCCGTGGTCATTGGCTCGGGCATCATGGCCGAGCGTCTGGCAGGTGGCAACGTGGCGGTGGCCCTGCTGGGCAACACCCTGGCCACCGTGTTTGGGCTGTACGTGCTGATCGAGCTGGTGGGGCCCATCAGCGGTGCACACTTCAACCCGTGCGTTTCATTGGTTGAATGGGCCAAGGGTTCAATGAATTCGGGCAGCGCAGCCTTGTATGTGGCAGCCCAATTACTGGGCGCAACGCTGGGTGCATGGCTTGCCAATGCGATGTTTGATATGGAAATTTGGCAATTCAGCACCAAAGCCCGAGGAGGCTGGGGCCAGTGGCTGGCCGAGGCTGTGGCCACCGCCGGGCTGCTGCTGGTCATCCTGCGCGGCGTGGCCAACCGTCAGGCCGCCGCCGCAGAAGGCCAGCCCGCGTCAGCGGCCCCAGTGTCGGCCTTGGTGGCCAGCTACATCGGCGCGGCCTACTGGTTCACCGCCAGCACCTCGTTTGCGAACCCGGCGGCTGCCTTTGGCCGGATGTTCAGCGACAGCTTTGCTGGCATCTCACCGGCCAGCGTGCCCGGCTTTGTCGCCGCGCAACTGGTGGGCGCCGCAGTAGGCGTGGCGCTGGCCCGGGCGCTAGGGCGGCGCTGAAGGGCCTTGCCACCCACCGGATGGCTCAGGGTTTTCACGGGGATTCTTTGCCCCGCGGGGCGGGCACCCAACAATCCGAGGTGTTGTTGTTCCAAGCCACCCCTTCCGTGCCAAGAGCACCCAAATCCTGGTCTGACAAGATGAAGGCCCGCCCACCGCACACGGTGGTGCTGGACAAGGACTTCGCGGGCGTGCCCGCAGGCGCCCGACTGCTCATCTCCTGCCCAATGGAGTTGGCCGAGCACCTGCGCACGCAGCTACCCGCCGGCACCACCGTGAGCGTGCAGCAGTTGCGGCGCGACCTGGCGGCCCGCCACGGGGCGGATGCCACCTGCCCGGTATCCACCGCCATCTTCCTGCGTACCGTGGCCGAGGCGGCGTGGGACGCACTGGAGGCGGGCCAGCCGATTGAGCAGGTCGCCCCCTTCTGGCGCGCGGTGGAACCGGGCTCGCCCCTGGCCAAGAAGCTGCGCTGCGGCAGCGACTGGATTGCGCAGCAGCGGGCGGCAGAAGGGGCGCACGAACCCCCTCAGTGCACCGGCCCACGCAGCTCGGCCAGGCGCTCGGCCAGGTAGGCCTGAGGGGCCGCCCCGGCCTCGGCGCTGGCCACCGTGGGCACCATGGCCAACAGACGCTCGTGCAGGCGCACCACCGAGGCCCAGTCGGGCGGCTCCCCAGGCTGGCGCTGGCAGTGCACGGCGGCCATCGCCGCTTCCAGCTGGAACTGGCCTGGGTCGCGCAGCTTGGCCGCCCGCTGCAACACCTCCAGCCCCAGGCGGATCTGGCCTGCATCCCAGTCGCGCGGGTCCTGCTCATCCAAGGGCACAAACCGGCCTGCCGCATCGCGGGCCGCTGGCTTGCGGCTTTCACTCAGCAGCAGCAAGGCGTGCAGGCCCAGGGCCTCGGCATGGTCGGGCAGGTGTTGGGCCACCGGAGCCGACAGGCTGATCGCCTCTTCGGTGAGTGCGAGCTCGGGCGGCGCCTGGGCGGCGAGGCTGTAGGTGCCATACAGCGCGTCAAGCACCGCGTTCACACGCCCGGGCAGATCGTCCGCGTCGGGGGCTTCAAACGGAATGTGGGCCGCCTTGATCTTGGCCTTGGCCCGCACCAGCCGCTTGGCCATGGCCTCGGGGCTGAGCAGGAAGGCCGGGGCCATTTGCGCAGCCTGCAGGCCCAGCACCGTCTGCAGCATCAGCGCGGCCCGTACCGACTCGTCGATGGCCGGGTGGGCGCACACGAACATCAGCCGAAGCCGATGGTCGGGGAGTGTCGCAAGCTCAGGGGCAGCGGTCTCTTCCGTCCAACACAAGGGGCCAGGGCCGGGTCTTGCGGCAGCCGCCGTCTGGGCCTGAGCCGCACCACGGTGGTCAGCCACCCGCCAAGCCTTCAGCGTGGCACCTGCTTTACCGGCCGCACCTCGGTGCGGCCGGTGATGCTGCTGGGGCTTTTGGCGGCCCAGGCCAGCGCGTCGTCCAGCGTGGGCACGTCGATGATGACGTAGCCGCCTACGAGCTCCTTGCTGTCAGCAAAGGGACCGTCTTGCACCTGGCGTTGGCCACCGCGCACCCGCACGGTGGTGGCTGTCCACGCTGGCTCGAGCTGATTGCCGCCGCGCATCACACTGGCCGCGCCCATCTCGCCCATGTAAGCAAACCAAGGTGCCATGGCTGCGGTGCGGGTTTCGGCGTCTTGGTAGCGTTCCACCTGATCGGCGGGTTCCTGAAAAGTGAGCATGTATTCCAAAGCAATCTCCTGGTCATGAACAGCCCCGCAACTTGCGGTGCCTGATGCTTTGATCCACGAAGCGCCTGCCAATGGACGGGCCAGCTAAAAAAATCGCCAAGCGACTGACCCTCAGGCAGGCGACGCCAAGCCAGACCGGGCTCAGCCGAGGCTGGCGGCCAGATCTTTCGCGGTGCGCTCGGCCAGCGCCGCGTCGGGTGCCTCGACCATGATGCGCAGCACCGGCTCGGTGCCGCTGGGGCGAATCAGCACCCGCCCCTGCCCAGCCAGGGCAGCCTCGGCCTCCGCCCTCGCCTTGGCAAAGCCTGCGTGGCGGGCCCAGTCGGCGCCGGGTTTCAGGCGCACGTTCACCAGGCTCTGCGGAAACAGCTTCACCGGCGCCAGCCAGCCAGCCAGCGGCCGGGCCGCCTGCTGGGCCCGCTCCACGCAGGCCTGCAG
>CAZRRW010000181.1:4458-5186 GCA_964602505.1 uncultured Burkholderiaceae bacterium | reverse complement strand
AAACGCGCGTTGACGAACGACGCGAAAGTGTAGCCAGCCAAGAAGTCACATCCAGCCTGTCAATAGGGCTTGCCATGCCTTGGACAAGGGGCCTGGAAAGGCCGTCCGCAAGGATGGTGTATTCGGCCTCGCCTACACTCCCGCGCGCACTGCGGTGCGCTCCTGCTGTGGTGGCGCTCCAGGCGCACGCAACTGGTGCCTCTGTCTGATTCTTCTGTTCTGCATGAGCCCGCTCGCCGTCTCTGTTCTGCTGCCACTCTTGCTGGGCACCACCTTGTGCCTTTGGTGTGGCCATGCCGACACCCCGTGGCGGCGTCGCGGTACGGCCGTCTTGGCCGGTGGGGTGGCACTGGCCGTGTTGGCTGTGTTGCTCAGCCTGGCGGGCCCGGTGATGCAGGGCGAGGTGTTGCTGACCCAGGCTGAATGGGTGCCCGCGCTCGGGCTGAATGCCAACTTCCGCCTGGACGGGCTGGGCCTGATGTTCGGGCTGATGATCAGCGGCATTGGGCTGCTCATCGTCATCTACGCGGCGTTCTATTTGCACGGCGGGCCTGGCGGCGACCCGGCGGGCAAGTTTTTCAGCCAGTTGATGCTGTTCATGGCCGCCATGCTGGGCATTGCGCTCAGCGACAACCTCCTGTTGATGGTGGTGTTCTGGGAGCTGACGAGCATCAGCAGCTTTCTGTTGGTGGGCTATTGGGGCTCTGACCCAGAGAAGGGGGCCAAGG
>CAZRRW010000181.1:1074-4406 GCA_964602505.1 uncultured Burkholderiaceae bacterium | reverse complement strand
CTTGGCCTTGCTGGCCGGGGTGGTGCTGCTCGGGCAGATGGCCGGCACCTACGACCTGAGCGCCATGTTGGCCAGCCCGGAGTTGTTGGCCCGCATCCAGGCCGATGACCGCTATGCCTTGATGCTGACCCTGGTGCTGCTGGGCTGCTTTACCAAGAGCGCCCAGTTTCCATTCCATTTCTGGCTGCCCGAGGCGATGGCTGCGCCAACGCCGGTTTCTGCCTATCTGCACTCAGCCACCATGGTCAAGGCGGGCTTGTTCCTGATGATGCGCCTGACCCCGGTCATCGGTGGGACCGATCTGTTTCAAATGGTGGTGGCTAGCACCGGTCTGGTTCCCATGGTGCTTGCGGCATTTGTGGCGGTGTTCAAGCACGACCTGAAGGGTCTGCTGGCCTATTCCACCGTCAGCCACCTGGGCTTGGTCACCTTCCTCATTGGGCTTGGCTCGCCGCTGGCGGTGGTTGCGGCCACCTTCCACATCATCAACCACGCCTGCTTCAAGGCTGCGCTGTTCATGAGCGCAGGCATCGTGGACCATGAAACCGGCACCCGCGACATGCGCAAGCTGGGCGGGCTGATCGGGGCCATGCCGGTGGTGGGCACGCTGGCCATGGTGGCCGCTGCCGCCATGGCGGGCATCCCGCCTTTCAATGGCTTCATCAGCAAGGAAATGATGCTGGAGCAGGCCTTGCATGGCGGCCAGGGGTTGTGGGGCCAGTGGGGCTGGGCGGTGGCGGTGCTGGCCACCTTGGGCGGGCTGTTTTCCATGGCCTATTCGCTGCGTTTGGTGCACGACGTGTTCTTCAACGGCCCGGCCAAAGACATGCCGGTCGCAGCCCCCCACGAACCGCCGCTGGGAATGAAGGCGCCCGTCATGTTGCTGGTGGCCGCCTGTGTGGCCATTGGCCTGATGCCCATGGCCTTGGTGGGCCCCATGGTCACGGCGGCCAGCTCGGCCATGCTGGGCGTACCGGCTCCGCCATTTAAGCTGTCGCTGTGGCACGGTTTCAATTTGCCGCTGCTGATGAGTGCAGTGGCGGTTGCAGGGGGCGCCACCCTCTACCTTGCGCTGGCTCGCGGTGGCTGGCTGCACCGCTATGTGCCAAGGCAGGTCAGCGGGAGCAGTTTGTTCACAGGCGGTGTGGACGGGTTGTTTCGGGCGGCCGGGCGGTTCACACACGGGCTGGAGAACGGCTCCCTGCAGCGGTATGCCGCCTGGATGATGGCCAGCGCCGTGGCGATTGCGGCTTGGCCACTGATCCAGGCAACTTCAGCCGGTGTTGGCCTGGGCGCTGGCGACAGGGCCTTGTTGCCTGCCACGCCGCTGGCGTTGGTACTGTGGGGGCTTTTGGCGGCCACCTGTGCCGCCCTCGTGCTGGGCCATCACCAGCGCCTGCGTGCTGTGGTGCTGGTTGGGGTGATCGGCCTCATCACCTCGCTCACTTTCCTCGGCTTTTCGGCGCCCGACCTCGCGCTCACGCAACTGAGTGTGGAGGTGGTGTCGACGGTGCTGCTGTTGATGGGTTTGGCGCTGCTGCCTCGCACCTCGCCACGTGAAAGCAGCCGCGCGCGCCTGGGCCGGGATGCGGGCCTGGCCTTGGCAGGCGGCTTGGGTTTGGCTTGGCTGAGTTGGCTGGTCATGACGCGCGACCACGATTCGATTGCCTGGTACTTCCTGGACAACTCGGTCCCGAAAGGCGGCGGCACCAATGCGGTCAACGTGATCCTGGTCGACTTCCGTGGCTATGACACCTTTGGCGAGATCACGGTGCTCGGCATCGCGGCGGTGGGCGTGCTGGCGCTGTTGCAGGGCTTGCGGATGCACCGCCCAGCCAGCGACGAAGCCGGACGCGCATGGTCGTTCGCCACACCGCCACTGTTGTTGCGCCGTGCGGCACGCATGGTGCTGCCCTTGGCCTTGGTGGTGTCGGCCTACATCTTCTGGCGTGGCCACAACCTGCCGGGCGGGGGGTTCATCGCGGGCTTGGTCACGGCGGTGGCGCTGGTGTTGCAGTACATGGCTTTGGGGCAGCACCAGGCCGACACGCTGCTGCATGCGGCAGGCGGGCGCCGCTACACCCGATGGATTGGGGTGGGCCTGGGCATTGCCCTATTGACTGGCTTGGGTGCGCTGCTGGTGGGCCACCCCTTCCTCACCAGTGCGCATGCCGCCCCGACGGTGCCGGTGTTGGGCATGCTGCCCCTGGCCACTGCCGCGCTGTTTGACCTGGGGGTCTACATCACCGTCGTGGGGTCAACCCTGCTCACCCTGTCGGTGCTTGGCGCGGCCAGCAAGGATCAGGCTCAGGGCGTGCAACGGGTTGCGGGGGCAAAAGCATGATGCTCAGCATGGAGGCCCTGGTGGCCAGTGGCATTGGTCTGGTCAGCGCAACCGGCATCTACCTGCTGTTGCGTGGGCGCAGCTTCCCGGTGGTGCTGGGCCTGTCAGTGCTGGGCTATGCGGTGAATGTGTTCATCTTCGTCATGGGGCGGCTTTGGCAAGGAGCGGCCCCCATCCTCGACCAGGGGCCGGCAGTGGCAGACCCGCTGCCCCAGGCGCTGGTGCTGACAGCCATCGTCATCGGGTTTGCAACCACTGGGTTTGTCATTGAGCTGGCGCTTCGCAGCAGCCATGAAAACGGCACTGACCAGGTGGACGGCCGCGACGAGCAAGCCGGCCGCTCTGGAGGGAACGCCCCATGATGGGCTTTGTGGACCACCTGCCGGTGCTGGCGGTGCTGCTGCCCGCGTTGACCGCCATCGTGCTGCTGCTGGTGGGCGATGGCGGCGGCGCGGCTGACCAGCATGACAACCCTCGCCTGCGCTGGACCCGGCGAATCGCCATGGCGTCGGTGGTGCTGGGCGCCGTGCTGGCCTGCAGCTTGTTGGCGCGTGCCGCAGACGGGGTGCTGTCGGTGTATCGCGTCGGCGAGTGGCCCGCCCCATTCGGCATCGTGCTGGTGGTTGACCGCCTGTCGGCCTTCATGCTGGTGCTGACCTCGGCAGTGGCGGTGCCGGTGCTGTGGTACGCCTGTGGCGGATGGGACACCCACGGCCGTCATTTCCATGCTCTGTTCCAGTTTCAGCTGATGGGCTTGAACGGTGCCTTTGTGACCGGCGACATCTTCAACCTGTTTGTCTTTTTCGAGGTGTTGCTGATTGCCAGCTACGTCCTCATGATGCATGGGCTCGGGCGTGACCGGCTGAGGGTCGGGTTGCACTACGTGGTGCTGAACCTCAGCGCGTCGGCGCTTTTCCTGATCGGGGTGGCCCTGATCTACGCCGTGATGGGCACGCTGAATCTGGCTGATCTGGCCTTGAGGGTCGGC
>CAZRRW010000181.1:0-1064 GCA_964602505.1 uncultured Burkholderiaceae bacterium | reverse complement strand
AAATGGTCCAGATCGCAGATCATCAGGCTGCACGGGGCTTGCTGCTGCTGGTGGTGTTTGGTTTCAAGGCGGCCCTGATGCCGCTGGCCATGTGGCTGCCCGCCACTTACGCGGCGTCGAGCGCACCGGTCGCTGCCTTGTTTGCCATCATGACGAAAGTGGGCGTGTACGCCATCGTTCGGGTGCATGGGGTGGCATTTGGCGCAGAAGCCGGTGCGTCGGCCCTGCTGGTTGAGCCTGTATTGCTGCCCTTGGCTTTGGCCACCAGCCTGGTGGGTGTGCTGGGGGCTTTGGCGGCCCACACATTGCCGCGTCTGGTGGCTTGGCTGACAGTGGCCTCGGTGGGCACCGTGCTGGCTGCAGTGGGGCTGTTCAGCGTGGCCGCCTGGTCGTCCGCCCTGTTCTACATGGCCAACTCCACCCTGGTCATCGCGGGCTTGTTCCTGTTGTCCGAATTGGTTGCATCACAGCGTGGCCCGATGGCTGACCGACTGGAGCCCTGCAGCCCGGTGGCTCAACCCGCCTTGCTGGGCCTCATGCTGCTGTTGGCTGCCGCGTCCACCGCGGGCCTGCCGCCCTTGCCAGGCTTCATTGGCAAGCTGATGCTGTTGCAAGCCAGCGGCGGCCACGCCGCCGCGGTGGCGGTTTGGGCGGTGGTGCTGACGGTGGGCCTGCTCACGCTGGTGGGCCTGGCGCGTGCGGGCAGCGTGCTGTTCTGGGCCGTGCGGCCCGACATGCCGGGGCGCTCTGCCGGTGCCAGCCCGAAGCTGTTGGCAGCAACCCTGTCGCTGCTGGGTATGAGCGTGCTCATGAGCGTGTTCGCTGCACCCATCCAACGCTACACCGAGGCGGCCGCGACCCAGCTGGGCGACCGCGCAGCATACGCGCAGGCCGTGTTGCCAGAGCAGGGCGGGGCGCAGGCCCGCACCACCAAGCCCTACCGCATGCCCGCCGCAGAGCCTGGGGGTGCGAAATGAAGCCACGCTGGGGCCAACACCCGGTGTTGTCAATGACGCTGGGCGTCGCTTGGTTGCTGCTGCAGCAGAGCGTGGCACCGGCGCAAT
>CAZRRW010000180.1:0-5224 GCA_964602505.1 uncultured Burkholderiaceae bacterium | reverse complement strand
TCCGCCCACTTGAGATTCAGCAACTGGGACGGCGCGGGGTTGCCAGCCTTGTCCTTGCCGCTGAACTCTGCAATGAACTGCTCTTGCGGGAACCCGCACTTGTCGACCACGATGCGACGCAACTCGCGCTCGGCCTTTCGAACGTCGTCAACCTGACTGCGCAGAATGTCGCACAGCTTCTCCACCGTCTTGGCGGTGAAGCGGATCTTCATCAGTTCGGCCGACACCTGATCCTGCGCGCGGTCATAGCCCTTGGAGCGATAGCCTTCCTTCTCGAAAGCCTTGTGCATGCGTTCAAAGGCTGCGCGCATGGCGTTGAACCGCTCCATGGCGGCGTTCTTCAGCTCTTCCAGTTTCTTGGTCAGTGCCTTGCTGCCACCTGCGCCGTCGTCGTCTTCATCGTCGAAGTCGGCGAAGAAGTCCTGATCTTCCTCCGCCACGTAGTCGTCGGCCTCATCCTCGCTGACCAAGCCGTCTACCACGTCCGAGATGGGCAGTGCACCAGACTGGATCTTCTCCGCCATCTGGAGAATCTCTGCGATCGTCGTTGGTGATGCAGAGATCGCGTGCATCATGCGCTGCAGGCCACCTTCGATTCGCTTGGCGATCTCGATCTCGCCTTCGCGGGTGAGCAGTTCCACCGAGCCCATCTCGCGCATGTACATGCGAACCGGGTCGGTGGTGCGGCCAAACTCGCTGTCCACCGTGGACAACGCGGCTTCCGCCTCCTGCTCCGCTTCTTCTTCCGTGGCAACGGTGGGGCCGGTGTTGGTGATGAGCAGCGTTTCCATGTCGGGTGTCTGCTCGTACACCGCGATGCCCATGTCATTGAGCATCGCGATCACCACTTCCAGCGTCTCGGCGTCCACCATCTTGTCGGGCAGATGGTCTGAGATCTCAGCATGTGTGAGGTAGCCGCGGGTCTTGCCAAGCTTGATGAGCGCCTTTAGACGGTCGCGGCGGCGCTGGGCCTCCTCTTCGCTGAGGACTGCCTCATCAAGGCCGAATTCCTTCATCAGGGCCCGTTCCTTCGCTTTGCTGACCTTGATGCGAAGAGGCTTGTCCTTGGCTGCTTCAGCGGCCTTCTGCTCTTCGGCGAACTCCGCCTCGAGGTCGGGCACGTCGTCAAAGTCCTCGGCCTTGGCCTTGCCCTTGGCCGCGGTCTTGCCCTTGGCAGCCTTGCCTTTCAGGCTCGCTGCTGCGGCGTCGGCTTTCGGCTTGGGCCCTGGCTTGCCCTTCACAGGCCCGCTGGCAGCGGCGGTTGCCTGACCAGCCTTGAGAGGCTTCCTCTTGTCGTCGTCACTGGCCTTTGACTTCGGGGTGGCGTTGCTCGAAGGCTTCGCGGCAGTCTTGGCAGCGGCTTTGGCTGGCGTCTTGGGTTTGGCAGCAGGCATGAGGGCACTCGATCGATGGACACGCCGGGCGGCGTGGCCGAAGTTGGGCGGAGAGGGACGGAAAGATTGGCGCCGGTCGTGACGGGGACTGTGATTTCGCGATGCCTGCCGGGTGTTGCAGGGCCATTTCAGTGCCGCCACCGTTTCGCGAGTGTGTCCGCTAACCGGTTACGAGGATTATACCGGTATCGTCGGTGTCGGGCCCGCAGCTAGGCGGCGTTTGACTCAGCCGCTGCCTTGTTCTGCAGCACCGCGATGTCAGCGACCAAAGCCTGGCGATAGGCCAGCAGCCGGGCGTATCGCTCTCGATCTTGGTGGCCAATCGCCTCGGTTTCCTGGGCCTTCACATCGTCCAGGGCGAATCGAAGCAACCGCAACCGCAGTTCGTCCTGCGAGCCGGGTTGCGGCAATGCCTGATCAGGCAGCAGGCGGTCACACCAGACCCGAAGCTCCTCTGGCAGGTGTTGCAGGAGTTGTGAGGTGGGCAGGGTACCCAGATCGTGGCTGATCCGGTCAAGAGCCTTGAAGAACTCGCCCGCATCGCCGTCCAGTGCGCAGAGGCTTTCGTGCTGGCTGGTGTTGAGCGTTTGCCAAAGATCGCTGTTGGCAAGCACCGTGCGCGCGGCAAGCTCAGCGGCAGTGAGTCGGGTCAGGCCTTGGCGCGCCACTTGCCCTGCACGCGAAACCAGACTGGCATCGCCTGCCCCACGGTCCTGGCGAGACCTTCCCTTCGCTTTGCCTTTCCAATCGCCAGCGCTTTGTGATGGCAATGCTTCAGGGTCGTAGAACGGACTGTCATCCCCATGGGTGGGGCGGTTCTGAGCATGAGGGGCGTAAGAGCTGCCGCTGCCAGCCGAGCGACTGCTGAGATCGCGTCTGGCGCCTTGAGCCCACACATCGGCCAGGGTGTCGTGGTCGACCTGGGCAGTCGCGGCCATCTCTCTGAGCAACTGCCCTTTCAGCAGGCCCTCCGGCAGCGCCTGCCAGAAGGGGCGGGCCTGTGCCGCAAACCGTGCCCTTCCCTCTGGAGTGCCCAGTACGCAATCCTCGGCAGCCACCTCGTGCAAAAAACGCGAAAGCGGCATGGCATTGGCAACTTCCCGTTCGAAGGCTTCCGCCCCGAACTCGCGCACAAAGCTGTCGGGATCGTGCTCCTCTGGCAGAAACAGAAAGCTGACGCTGCGAAGGTCGCCAGTGTGGGGCAGCACTGCCTCCAGTGCGCGTCGCGCAGCGCGTTGACCCGCCTTGTCGCCGTCAAAGCTGAAGCAGATGGAATCCGTGAACCTGAACAGCTTGGCCACATGCTCGCCCGTGCACGCCGTGCCCAGTGTGGCCACGGCGTTGCCAATGCCCAGCTGTGCCAGGGCCACCACATCCATGTAGCCTTCCACCACCAGCACGCGACCTTTCTCGCGGATCGCGTGGCGACCCTCGAACAGGCCATACAGTTCGCGGCCCTTGCTGAAAACCGGGGTCTCAGGCGAGTTGAGGTACTTGGGCTCGCCACGATCAAGCACCCGCCCACCGAAACCGATGACTTCCCCCTTCACGTTGCGGATCGGAAACATGATGCGGTCGCGGAAGCGGTCGTAGCGCCTGGCCTTGGTTCCCAGGGCGGCCGACTGCATCTCGTGGGCGTCAACCGGGGCACCGCTCCCTGTCGAAGCCACGTCCTTTTCGATCACCATGCCGCTTTCAACCAGCATTGGGTCTGCATAGTCGGGCACCATGCCGGCCAGCGGGTTCCAGCCCTCCGGTGCATACCCGAGGCCGAAGACCTTGGCAATCTGACCACTCAAGCCCCGGCCCTTGAGGTAGTCGATCGCGCGAGGCGACTTCTTCAGTGCAGCCTGATAGCCTGCTGCGACCTTGGTCAGCAGTTCCACCAGACTGTGCTGCTGGTCGCGTGCCGCTTTGGCCCGGGCCTGCTCTTGCGGGGATGCCTCTTCCAGCGGTACCTTCATGCCAACGCCTTGCGCCAGTTCCTTGACAGCGTCCACAAACCCCATGCCCGCGTGCTCCATCAGGAAACCAATGGCATTGCCGTGCACGCCGCAGCCGAAGCAGTGGAAGAACTGCTTGCTCGGGCTGACCGAAAAGCTGGGCGACTTCTCCCCGTGGAAGGGACACAGGCCCATGAAATTGGCCCCGCCTCTCTTGAGCTGTACGTAGCGACCCACCACATCGACGATATCGACGCGGTTGAGGAGGTCGTCAATGAAACCCTGAGGTATGGCCACGGTGCTGAATCAATGGCACGGGGGCTCAGTCCCCCATGACCACCCCTTCCCGTCGAGGGTCAGCCCCGCCAAACCAGCCGCTGGGTGTCCTCTGGATCGCCTGTAAGCCGCTGGTCATGCTCTGTTGCCGTACCTCGTGGCCCCGTCCCGTCAGGTTCTCAATCGTGGCCGGGCTGAAGCGACGTTCCTCCAGCAGGAGTGGGCCGCCGCCGGTCCCGAAGTTGGGCAGGTTGATGGCTTCCTGGGCATTCAGGCCCCAATCGAACATGCCCAGAAGCGTCTTGGCGGTGTAGTGGATGATGAGCGCCCCTCCAGGGCTGCCAACGCTGGCCAGCAAGCGACCCGGACCACCCTCAGCCGTGCGCTGAAAGACCAGGGTGGGGCTCATGCTGGAGCGCGGACGCTTGCCTGCCTGAACCCGGTTGGCGATCGGGTTGCCCTGGGCATCGGTGGGCGCAAAGGAGAAGTCGGTAAGCTGGTTGTTCAGCAGGAAGCCGCCGGCCAACCCGGTTCCCCCCGCCGTGAACTGGCGCGAGCCAAATGCGTCCTCGATCGTGGTGGTCATGGCCACCGAGCGGCCCTGTCCGTCCACGATGCTGATGTGGCTGGTGCCGCGCTCGGGCTGCTCGGCCTGCGGCGCATGGCTGGTTCGTACCGGTGCTGGGTTGCCCGCGCGAGCGGTGCTGCCCATGCTGCGAGGGCCAATCAGGGCGGCCCGTTCGCGCAAGTAGGCAGGCGCCACCAGGCTGTGCCAGCGGCCACCAGGCGCTTGCACAAAGTCAGGGTCGGCCACGTACTGCGCCCGGTCTGCAAAGGCCAGACGCGAGGCCTCGATGTAGGCATGAAGCAAGTCGGCCGAGGGCACCAGACCGCGAAATCCTGGAAGCCCGGCTTCCAGGGGGGCTGCAGGGGGCTTCGCTCTGAATTCCAGCATGCCCATGATCTGCGCCACAGCAATGGCGCCACTGGACGGGGGCGGCATGCCGCAGATGCGAAGGTTGCGCCAGTCGGTGCAGAAGGCCTCTCGCTTCTTGGGTTGATAGGCGGCCATGTCAGCCATGCTGAGTCGGCCCGGGTTACCAGGGTGATTGCGGACCTTGTCGACGATGGCCTGTGCGACCGGGCCGCTGTAGAAAGCCGACGTTCCTTCTGCGGCAATGCGGCGCAGCACGGCGGCATACGCTGGGTTGCGTAGATGCATGCCCACGTCGCGGGCATCCCCGTCGGCCTTGAAGAAGTAGCGGGTTGCCTCGGCGTCCTTCTTCAGGTGTTGGTCGGCTCGAACCAGGGTGTTCAGGCGTGGGCTGACGCGAAAGCCCTCCTCGGCCAGGGTGATCGCTGGTTGAAACAGGGAGGCCCAGGGCAGACGGCCATGCTCCTGATGAGCCAGCTCCAGCATGCGAAGCACACCGGGCACGCCCACACTGCGCCCGCCCACCACGCCGTCGGCGAAGGCCATGGGTCGGCCCTCTGGGGTGAGGAACAGTCGTTCATCGGCCGTTGCCGGGGCGGTTTCGCGTCCATCGTAGGCCTCGACCATTTTGCCGTCAAAGTGCAGCAGGAAGGCGCCGCCCGCGATGCCGCTGGACT
>CAZRRW010000179.1:0-5262 GCA_964602505.1 uncultured Burkholderiaceae bacterium | reverse complement strand
GTGCCGCGATGGTGGTGGTCGTCCAGGTCGCCCTCGAAACCGTGCAGCACGTTGTAGACGCGCGTAAACCCGACTTCCTCCAGCGCGTTGCCGGCATCCACCGAGCGGTTGCCCGAGCGGCAGATCAACACCACCGGCCGGTCCTTGCGGCCCGCCTCGGCCTCCACGGCCGCCACAAACCGGGCCGGGTCGGCCGCCAGTTCGGGGTATTCGTACCAGGGCACATGCACCACGCCCGGAGGGTGGCCCACATACAGGTATTCGATCTCCATGCGGACGTCGAGGAACAGGGCGTCCGGGTGCGCTTGCAGGTAGGTCCAGGCTTCGGTGGGGGGCAGGTGCTTCATTTGGGAGCTTCAGTCAGACAGCGGCAGGGCTTGGGCGCATAAAGGCACGCCAAAACCTAAAATTCAGTGATGAAAACGTCTTCGCATCCCCACTCGCTGTACACCCGCGGCGCGGCGCTGCCCGGTATTTTGCGCGAGCGCATCGCCATCCTAGACGGAGCCATGGGCACGATGATCCAGCGCTACAAGCTGGGCGAGGCCGATTTCCGTGGCAAGACGCCCGCTGGCGTGGACTTTTCCGATGCCAAGAAGGATCTGAAGGGCGACAACGAACTGCTGGTGTTCACCCGTCCGGACGTCATCACAGAGATCCACGAGGGCTACCTGGCTGCCGGGGCTGACCTGATCGAAACCAACACCTTCGGCGCTACCAGCGTGGCCCAGGAAGACTACGGCCTGGCCCACCTGGCCTATGAGATGAACCTGGTGGCGGCGCAACTGGCGCGGGCCGCCTGCGACAAGTTCTCCACGCCCGACAAGCCGCGTTTTGTGGCGGGGGCCCTGGGCCCCACGCCCAAGACGGCCAGCATCAGCCCCGACGTGAACGACCCCGGCGCCCGCAATGTGAGCTTCGAGCAGCTTCGCGCCGCCTACAAGGAGCAGGCGCAGGGCCTGCTGGACGGTGGTTCCGACCTGTTCCTGGTGGAAACCATCTTCGACACCCTGAATGCCAAGGCGGCCATCTTTGCGCTGGACGAACTGATGGACGAGACCGGCGAGCGCCTGCCCGTCATCATCAGCGGCACCGTCACCGACGCGTCCGGCCGCATCCTGTCTGGGCAGACCGTCACGGCCTTCTGGCACAGCGTGCGCCATGCCAAGCCGCTGGCCATTGGCCTGAACTGCGCGCTGGGCGCCACGCTGATGCGGCCCTACATTGACGAGCTATCCAAGGCCGCAGGCGACACCTTCATCAGCTGCTACCCCAACGCCGGGCTGCCCAACCCGATGAGCGACACCGGCTTCGACGAAACGCCCGATGTGACGGGTGGCTTCCTGGGAGAGTTTGCCCAGGCCGGCTTCGTGAACATCGTGGGGGGCTGCTGTGGCACCACGCCCGAGCACATTGCGGCGATCGCCAAAAAAGTCAGCGCCTACAAACCCCGCGTCCCCCGCGACGCGCCGTTTTCAGAGCTGTTGAAGAAAGCCGCGTGAGCGTCCCAAGGGCGGCGTGCCGGCTGATGTCGCCCGCGCCAGGGGATTGACCCCACATTTCGCAGGGATACACTCGAGCGACCCCGAGGAAGCGCCCGCGAGCGCGAAAGAGAAGTCGATGAGTGCTGCGCACCACCCTGAAGCTCTGATGTCCGAAGACGCGCAGCTGGCGCAATCGCGCCAACTGCCCAGCGTGTTCCCGGTTGCTGTGTCGGTGTTCGGCGCGGGGCTGATGTTCACCCTGTGCTACCTCGCGGTGCACTTCGGCTGAACCTGAGCCCGTCGGCTGGGCCTTGCCGCCCGGCGTGATGCAGCCCTAGGCTTTGGGGCGCTGCCGGTGGAGCACGTTGGAGATGCCGAGCTGGCGCTCCAGGCTTTCGATGTCAGACTCCATGGCCCGCACCAGCTGGGTGTAGGAGCGCAGCTTCTTGGCGGTGTCGCGCAGCTGGGCGCTGATGCGCGTGGCAATGGCCATGAGCAGCTTGCTGCCCACGACTGGGTGATCGCGAAGAAGCTGCTGGAGCGAATCGCGCGTCAGCACGCCGACCAGCATCTCGGTGGAGGCCACACAGGTGGCCGAGCGGGGTGACCCGTCCAGGAACCCCATTTCACCCAGAATCGCGCCCGGCCCGCTCACCGTCATCACCACGGATTCGGTGGGGCTGAACACGATGTTCTCGACGGTGGCCTCGCCCCTGAGGATCAGCAGCAAAAAGTCGGTCGCGGTTTCGTCCCCCTCCTGGATGAAGGCGGTGCCCTGCGCAATGGGTTCATCCCACATGTAGCTCACCACCAGATCAGCCTCGCGGGGGGTGAGTTCGCCAAACACTGACCTGTGGCGAAGCAGTCGCGCAGCCTGGTCGGCGGTGTCGCGCGGCATGGGGGAAGGGGCTTCCTGTCCCAACGCCTCTTCGCCCCCAATCAGGCTGTCGAGGAACCGGCTGATGCGTCCACCCATCGAGTCGCTCAAGGCTTGCGCCACGAGAAGACGCGCAGTGGCGGTACGCACAGCACCACGGTCTCGCGGGTTTCGGGCCCCAGCACCGGGCGCGTCACCTGGGCCACATGGTCGCGGAACTGATAAGCCACAAACCGGCCGCCCTTGGGCAGTGCCTTGCCGATGGCCCGGGCGATCGAGGTGCCAATGTCGTGCCCGATGGTGGAGAACGGGATGCCCGACACCACGGCGTCTGGGGCCTGTAACTGGTACTGGGCCAGCAGCTCTGGCAGGTCGGCCGCGCTGCCCAGGTGGGCGATCAGGCGGTCGTCGTCGATGTCCCGGATGAAGGCATGGAAGGCCGACTCGATCTCGATGGACAGCAGCCGCGCGTCGGGCCGCATGGCCGCCAGCAGCGCGCGGGTGGTGCCGCCCGTGCCCGAGCCGAGCTCTACCACCACCTTGGCCTGCGCCACGCCAGCGCGCTCGATCACCCGCCGCTCCAGAAACCGGGAGCTGGGCATGACCGAGCTGACGCCAGCCGGGTTCTTGAGAAAGCCCTTGATGAAGGCCAGGGTGTGGCGTGAGCCCAGCGCGGGTGCTTGTTTGACTTGCATGAGGGGATGGATTCTGCTCTCTGGCCTGCCCGGGGTGCGCTGCTATAAGCCAACGTGCCACACAAGTACACAGGGCAGGAGACAAAATGTGCAGTTTGACACCGTGATCATTGGCGGCGGCTCGGCGGGGTGCGTGCTGGCGGCCCGCCTGAGCGAAGACCCGGACCATCGGGTGTGTCTGGTCGAGGCAGGCGGCGAGAACGACGGCATCCTGAACACCGTGCCGGTGGGGGTGTTGCCCCACATTCCGCGCCCCAGCGCCTGCAACTGGGGTTTTGAAACCGTGCCGCAGCCTGGCCTGGGCGGGCGGCGGGGCTACCAGCCGCGTGGCAAGGGGCTGGGCGGCTCGTCGGCCATCAACGCCATGATCTACCTGCGCGGCCAACCCCAGGACTACGACGGCTGGGCGGCTGGCGGTGCCACCGGCTGGGCCTGGGCCGACGTGCTGCCGCACTTCAAGGCAGCCGAGGCCAACGAGCGCCGCTCGCTCGCGGCCGACTCACCCGGGCTGCATGGGTTTGACGGCCCGCTCAACGTGATGGACCTGCGCAGCCCCTCGCCCTTTGGTGAACGCTTTGTTCAGGCGGCGCAGCAGGCGGGCATTCCGCTCAACCGCGACTTCAATGGCCACAGCCAGGAAGGTGCAGGCCCCTACCAAGTGACACAGAAGGCGGGCGAACGCTGGAGCGTGCGCCGCGCCTACCTGGCCCCAGCCCGAACCCGCCGCAACCTGACTGTGCTGACACACGCCCAGGCGCTGCGGGTGCTGTTTGCAGACCCGCAACGCCCCAGGCGGGCCACGGGCGTGGAGGTCGCCATGAATGGCGTACCCCAAACCATCCTGGCCCGCCAGCAAGTGGTGCTGGCGGCAGGAGCCTTTGGGTCGCCCCAGCTGCTCATGGCCTCGGGCGTTGGACCGGGTGGGCACCTGCAGTCGCTTGGCATCCCGGTGGTGCACAACCTGCCGGGGGTTGGCGAGAACCTGCAGGACCACCTGGACC
This sequence comes from uncultured Burkholderiaceae bacterium, assembly GCA_964602505.1. GTDB lineage: Bacteria > Pseudomonadota > Gammaproteobacteria > Burkholderiales > Burkholderiaceae_C > CAZRRW01. Next base: position 1,205 of record CAZRRW010000179.1, on the reverse strand, counting down.
ACATCATCAACCGCAAGGCCAAGTCTCTCGACCTGTTTGGCACCTCGCTGGGCGGTGCCTGGCGGGTACTCAAGGCCGTGGCCGAGTGGCGGCGTGCGCGTACCGGCATGCTGACCAGCAACTTTGCCGAGGCGGGCGCCTTCGTGAAGTCGACGCCCGAACTGGACCAGCCCGACCTGCAGCTGCACTTTGTGGTGGCCATGGTAGACGACCACGTGCGTCGGCTGCACCTGGGCCATGGCATGAGCTGCCACGTCTGCGTGCTGCGTCCGCACAGCCGCGGCACCGTTCGCCTGGCCAGCCCCGACGCACGGCAGGCCCCACTGATCGACCCGCGCTTCCTGGACGACGAGCGAGACCTGGCCCTGCTGGTGAAGGGCTTCAGGCTGGTGCGGCGCATCTTTGCCCAGCCGGCCTTTGCGCCCTGGGACGGCGCCAACCCGGCGCATGAGCTGTACAGCCGCCACCTGGGCGCTGACGCCAGCGATGCACAGATCGAGGCGCTGGTGCGCGCCCAGGCTGACACCATCTACCACCCGGTGGGCACCTGCAAGATGGGTACTGACGCCCTTGCCGTGGTGAGCCCCACGTTGCAGGTGCATGGCTGTGAGGGCTTGAGCGTGGTGGACGCCTCGGTCATGCCTGCCATGCCCAGCGGCAACACCAACGCGCCCACCATCATGGTGGCCGAACGGGCCGCCGGCTGGCTGCGCAAACCCCGGGCGCTTGCCATGCCCCTGTCCGGGCACCCGGGCGCCACCCCGGAGATAATTCAGGCTCCAAGGAGCGTTGCAGCGGAACCGGTGAACTGACCCACCGCGGGTTCTGCCAGGCTTGGAAGGCGCAGCCCGTGCGGGTTGTGCCGTCGTGAACAACGGCGCTCATCACCCCTGATGAGCCGCCATGAGCCAAGACACCCACCTCTCCCCAGCCGCTGCCGACGGCAGCCTGTTGCACACCGTGCCCCCGATGAAGCTGTCGGGCCTGGAGCCCGTGACTATCGGCGCAGGCACGCTGTTTGTGAACGTGGGCGAGCGCACCAACGTCACCGGCTCCAAGGCCTTTGCCCGCATGATCCTGAACGGGCAGTTCGAGGAAGCCTTGGCCGTGGCACGCCAGCAGGTGGAAAACGGCGCGCAGGTCATCGACATCAACATGGACGAGGCCATGCTCGACAGCAAGGCCGCGATGGTGCGCTTCCTGAA
>CAZRRW010000178.1:0-5288 GCA_964602505.1 uncultured Burkholderiaceae bacterium | reverse complement strand
CGTAAGCTGGCCCGACGAACGGGTACCGGGTCTTGTGGCTGATGATGGACACCTGCACACCTGTGGCGCGCGCGCGCCGTAGAAACTCAATGACGCCAGGGTAGTGCTGTGCCTCAGCCATCCGGGCTCCATAGACGAGACCCTGCATGGCCGTCCAAACTGGTTCACGCCCCACCTGGCGCAGGTGGTCACGAACCGCTACTTTGCTCACCGGCAGGTTCAATGGAATCTCACCCTGCTCCAGCGCGACGCGGTGAAACATCGCGTCGTAGCTGACGATGGTGTTGTCGAAATCCAGGCCAATGTGCCGGATAGCGCCTGTTGCCTTAGGCGGCCTTGCGGGGGCCATGCTCACGCCCTCACCTGCGGTTGAGGCTACAGGGCTGCGCAAATGCGCGCCACCAAGTCTGCCGCCTCAAGTTGATATTGACCACGCGCCCAGGACTGGGAGCCTGCAGCATGCAAGAACTCGTCGCGGGCACCAAAGCGCAGCATACGGGGCACCGTGCGTGGCAAGCCGGCATCGGCCTGCCACTCGGCCACCGCACCGCTCAACCCACCGATGAGTCCATGCTCCTCCACCACGGCCACCACGCGGCTGGTGGTAAAAACCTCTGCCAAGGTGCGTTCGTCCAGAGGCTTGATGGTGTGAAAGCTCTCCACCCTGACGACGTACCCAAGTGCGGCCAGCGCATCGGCAGCCGCCAGCACCTCTGGCATCACCGTGCCAGCGGCCACAAAGCACACATCGTTGCCAGGCGCTTGACCCTGACGCAGGGTGATGGCCTTGCCCAGTACCAGATCGGGCGAGTGGGCATGCAGCACTGGCTCGCCTTTCTTGCCGATGCGCATGTACATCGGTTGCTTCTGGGCAAATGCGGCTCGCAAGAGCAGACGCAACTCCACCTCGTCACACGGCGCCACCACGGTCATGCCGGGCAAGGTGCGAAGGATGGCGAGGTCCTCCAGCGAATGATGGGTGGGGCCGAGTTCCGCGTAGGACAAGCCCGACCCAGTGCCCACGATGACGACTGGGGCGTCGTGATAGCACACGTCCACGCGGATCTGTTCAAAACAGCGGGTGGTGGTAAATGGTGTGATGGTGTAGACGACGGGGCGCAGGCCATTCAAGGCCAGGCCTGCAGCCACGCTCATCATGTTCGCTTCTGCCACACCGCAGTTGAAGAAGCGAGTGGGTGCCACGGCCTTGAACTTGTCGAACAGCTTGTTGCCGATGTCTCCTGAGAGCAGTACGGCACGCGGATCTTCCGCACCGAGCTTCGTCATCTCGTCAGCGAACGCATTCCTCATTCCGTCAGCCCCAGCTCCCGGTACGCCTGTAACACTTCCGACTCATTCGGTGTGCGGTAGTGCCAGTTGTTGTCGTCCTCCATGAAGGAAACGCCCTTGCCCTTGATGGTGTGGGCAATCAAGGCCAGCGGCTGCCCCTCATCCACGTCAGCCCAGGTTGACAGCGCTTGCGTCAACTCACCCAGGTCGTGACCATCCACTTCCTTGGCGTCCCAACCGAAGGCGCGCCACTTGTCCACCAAGGGATCCAGGGCCAGCACCTCGCGGCTGCGGCCCGTGGCCTGCCACTTGTTGAAATCCACGATCACGGCAAGCCGACCCACCCGCTGGGCCGCGGCCATCATGGCGCATTCCCAGATGGAGCCCTCGTTGCATTCACCGTCCGAGACCAGGGCCAGCACGCGGTAGGACTGGCCTTGAATGCGACCCGCCAAGGCCATGCCCAGCCCCATGGGCAGCCCATGCCCCAGGGAACCCGTGGCGGCCTCAATGCCCGCCAGATGCGACGGCGTCGGAGGATGTTCAGCAAAGACGCTGCCATCCGCCCCGTAGTCGTCAAGCGCTGCCTCCGGATAGAAACCCCGCCGCGCCAGGATCTGAAAGAGGGCTGGAGCCGCGTGCCCCTTGCTCAGGATGAAACGGTCCCGCATCGGGTTGGCAGGTTGAGCCGTGTCCAGCCGCAAGGCATGAAAGTAGGCCGCGACCAGGATGTCAATGCACGACAGGCACGACCCCAGGTGAGGCACCTGCGCCTTGCCGGAGGTGGCAATCACGCACCCGCGCAGCTCCGCGGCGATGCGCTGCAACTCGCCAATAGGCAGATGGAGAGCGCTGGGTGTCGTCACGGCTTGTGCTCGTAGTCCATCGGCAGACCCTTCAGCGTCGGCAACTCACCCTTGGCCCAGGCGATGCAGGCATCCAGCCCCGCGTCGAGGGTGATGGTGTCGCGCCATCCCAGCGCGGTCCGCAACTTGGTGCTGTCCAGCAGATACGCCGCGTCTTTGCCCAGGCGTTCTGGCGCCACGTCGACATGGGCCTCGAAGTCAAGCCCGAGCTTGGCTGCAATGCGCTCAACCAGCCCCCGGATCGTGACGATCTCGTTGGTGGAGATGTGGAACACCTCACCCACGGGAGCCCGCTGGGCGATCGCCCAGGTTGCCGCAGACACGTCGTCCATGTGAATGAACGAGCGCTGTGACACACCACCACCATGCAACTGCAGCTTGCGCCCCAGCAGCATGAACAGGATGGTTCTCGGCACGATTCGATAGAGCTGCTGCCCAGGCCCGTAGACGTTGGCAGCCCGGGTGTAGTTGACCGGCAGGCTATAGGCCTGTGCCCAGGCCTTCAAGGCCATGTCCCCCGCGGCGCGTGACACCGCGTAGGGTGTGCTGGGGTTGAAACGGGCGTCTTCGGTGATGAAGCCTTCGGTGCTGCCATACACCTCGGGTGTGGTGACATGCACATAGCGGTCCAGAAAGTCGTAGCCACGCAGCAGGTCGAACAGCTTCACCGCACTGACCGCGTTCGTCATCATCCAGTGTTCCGGGTGCTGCCAGCTTTGGGCCACCATGCTCTGGGCCGCGAAGTTGACGATCACCTTCGGCTTTTCGACCTTCACCAGCGCGTCCAGCCTGGCCAGGTCACGGTTCAGGTCGATCTGCTCAAACCGGAAGGCGCGTGCATTCAGCTCCCAAGCGTAGGGCAGCAGGGCGCGGTGGGGTTGCGGCGACCTGCTGACCCCCAGCACCTCGCAGCCTTGACGCAGCAAATGGGCTGAAAAGTCGGCACCCGAGAACGAGTTGCTGCCAATGACGAGGACTTTGCTGCTCATGGACCCATTGATGCGTTTGCATGACCCAACACCTGCTGCCGGTTCGCATACAGCCACTGCATGGCCATGTGCCCCACCACAAGTTGGAGGTCTTCGCTGATCTGCATGTCATCGACTGCAAAGTGCACGGGAATGTCGCACAGGGCCAAGGCCCGGCCCCCGCTGTAGCCCAGGATGGCTGCGGTGGTCATGCCCCGTTGGCGAGCCATGTCCAGTGCCTTCAGGATATTGGGGGAGTTCCCGCTGCCCGACAGCGCAATCAACAGATCGCCCGGCTCGCCCATGACCGCGAGCTGGGCTGAGAAGATCTGGTCGTAGCCGATGTCATTGGCAAGACAGGTGATGACGGCGGTGTTGGCGGGCAAGGCCTGCACCTTCATGCCGCCTCCTAAGGTCTTGGCAATACCGTACAGCAGATCATTGGCCAGGTGCACCGCATTGCCAGCGCTGCCGCCGTTGCCGCAAAAAAACACCTGACGCCGAGCCTGCCATACCGCCAGCATGGCCTCGCCCAAGCGGCCAATCGAAGACAGGTCCGCCTGCACAATGGCGGCACTCAGACGCTGCGCGTAGTCACGAGCCTGGGCTTCGGCTGGGGTCTGCGAACCCGCGCTCACGCCAGCACTTCCTTCTGCATCCATTTGAGGTTGTAGTAGCGGTCTTCGTCTTTCAACTCGCCACTGCGGAACTTGGCCGCCACCTCGGCAATGGCGTCAGCCACGGTCTTCTTGGGGCGAAACCCTGTGGCCTCGAGACGGCGGCTGCTGACCCGGTAGGAACGCGGGTCGTTCGAAGGCTTCAAGTGGATCTGCGCCGGCACCACCGCGCTCACCCGCTGCGCGATCTCAAGAATCGACAGGTTCTCAAAACCGGCGTTGAAGATGCCCGTGTGCTCGGGATGGTCGAGCAGGAACAGGTAAAGATCAGTGATGTCGTCCATGTGGATGTTGGGGCGCGTCTGGTCGCCTCCCAGCACCGTGATCTCGCCCTTGGCCAGGGCCTGCATGGTCAGCAGATTCACCGCCACGTCCAGGCGCATGCGGGGCGAGTAGCCACACACCGTGGCGGGTCGCACAATCTGAACCACCATGTCGTTGGCATAGCTGAGCAGCACACGCTCACCCACCATCTTGGTCTTGTTGTATTCCGAGATCGGCTTGAGTTCCAGATCCTCAGTCACCTCGGGCTCGTCCTTCACGCCATACACACTGCCGGAGGACGCGTAGATAAAGCGCCGGATACCCTTGCGCGCCGCCATGTCGGCCAGCTGCATGGTCGCCAGACAGGAGATCTCCCAGGTCAGCTTTGGGTCGAGGTCACTGCATGGGTCGTTGGCCACCGAAGACAGGTGGATGATGGCGTCCACCCCATCAAGGGGGATGCCCGGCACGTCCCGCACGTCATGCTTGAGCACCGTGAGCCTGGGGTGTGGCTGCAGATAGTTGCCAAACCACATGATGTCCAGCGCCAGCACCTCGTGCCCGGCGGCCAGCAGCTTGGGGACCAGCACGGTGCCTTTGTATCCACAGGCACCCGTGACCAACAACTTCATGAAGGCTCCAACTTGATCGATGAAACCTTCGGATTATCGCGGCCTGCTCAGGCCTTGAAGGCTTGCCTCACTGCCCCTGACCCAGGGCAAAGCCCTGTTCGCCATCAAATGTGCACAAGTTCTCGGTCTTGATGACATCCACCCCGCGCTTGACCAGGGCGGCCAGCAGGTCAATCACGTCCTGGGGCTCGATGTGGGGCTGCCCGTCGTTCACGTCTCCGTGCCCCATGAAGCGGCACCGCCAGTGGTCGGTGCAGAAGGTTTCGGGGAAGCCGCCTGGCCACACCTTGACCCCGCGGTTGGTGATCATCTTCAGGCTGAGCGCGGAGGTCTGCAGGGCCGACAGCACGCCGGCCAGGAAGTCGGCTGTTGCGTCAGGCGCGTGGACAAACACGTCCACCCCCACCAGCGCCTTGCGGGCTGGCGGGCGGCGCACATACAGCGGCTTGGTGGCTCGCTGGGCATGGGGCACCGGGTCGCCCTTCACAGTGGGCGGGTCGTCGTAGCGCACCGGCTTGAGCTGGGAGGGGCGCTGGCCCAGGCGCTCCACCACCGCGTCGGCAAAGTCCATGCTGCCAAACGGCTTGCCCA
>CAZRRW010000177.1:0-5324 GCA_964602505.1 uncultured Burkholderiaceae bacterium | reverse complement strand
AAGCTGCATGTGTCGCAGTCCGCGCTGTCCATCCAGCTCAAGCAATTGGAGGAGCGGCTTGGCCACGCCCTCTTCGAGCGGCACAACCGCCGCCTGACGCTGACCGAGGCGGGGCGGATCGCCCTGGAACACGCCAACACCATCTTCCGCACCGGGGACGAGTTGGTGAACACCCTGCAGCGGGGCCATGCCGCTCAGCGGCAGGTGTTGCGGGTGGGCGCTGTGGCCACGCTGTCACGCAACTTCCAGTACCGCCTGCTCAAGCCCCTGGTGGGCAACACCCAGGTTGAACTGGTTCTGCGCTCCGGGAGTCTGCGCGAGCTGTTGGCGCACATGGGCAACCACCTGCTGGATGTTGTGCTGTCGAACATGCCCGTGCTTCGCGATGCCGACGCCGGCTGGACCAGCCACCTGCTGGACCAGCAGAACGTCAGCCTGGTGGGCAAGCCGCCCCGGGGGAGTGGCGCCCGCAAGGCCTTTGTGTTCCCAGACTCTCTGGCGGACACGCCTGTCGTGCTCCCGTCGCTGCAAAGCGATCTGCGAGTGGCATTTGACGCCCTGCTGGACCAGGCCGGCATCCGGCCGCTGATCCTGGCCGAGGTGGACGACATGGCCATGCTGCGCCTGATGGCCCGCGAATCACCGGGCGTGACCCTGGTGCCCCCAGTGGTGGTTCAGGACGAACTGACAAGCGGCCTGCTGGTGGAGCACTGCCGAATACCCCAGATTCGCGAAAGCTTCTACGCCATCACCCCATCACGGCGCTTTCCCAACCCCCTGGTGCGGACCCTGATCGCCAGCGCCAGAAGCGACATGCAGACATCATGACCGAACACCTGCCCCTGATCGTCATTGAACTGGTCCTGGTGTTCGGCGGCACGCTGGCCTTCGCCTGGTGGCAATTGCGCGACCTGAAGAAGCTGCGCAAGGAGCGCGAAGCGCGCGAGGCGGCTGCCGGCGCCGCCTCGCCCCACCTGGACAAGCCTAGCCCACCGCCTGAACAAACGCCGCCAAATTGACCACCCGCCCCAAAGTGTCTATATTGGTTGACACTTTGAGCGTTTTGGGAGGTCCCCGTGAGCAACGTGACGTTGGAACTGGCCCGACAGGCCACCGGGGCTCTGGCTCGCATTGAAACCGCCCTGAGCGACGCGGTGAACACCGCGCAGGGGCCAGGTTGCCCGCCGCGCCTGGCGGCAGCAGTACGCCATGCCGTGTTCCCGGGGGGTGCACGGATCCGCCCTCAGCTTTGTCTGGCCGTCGCCTCGGCCTGCGGCGACGATGTGCCCGAGCTGTCGACGGCGGCCGCAGTCGCCATCGAACTCCTGCACTGCGCGTCGCTGGTCCATGACGACCTGCCCTGCTTCGACAACGCCGCGATGCGGCGAGGCCAGCCCAGCGTGCACGCCGCGTTTGGAGAGCGCCTGGCCGTCTTGGCGGGAGACGGTCTGATCGTCCTGGCACTGCAGCAGATCGGGCAGGCCGCCACCCGCTCTGCACAACCCGCCGCCGCGCTGCGCAGTGCCACGGTGCTGACCACCGTGGCTCAAGGCGTGGGCATGCCCTTGGGCATCACGGCGGGGCAGGCCTGGGAATGTGAGCCGCGGGTGGATCTGGGCGACTACCAACGCGCCAAGACAGGGGCCTTGTTCGTCGCCGCCACCATGGCGGGCGCTCAAGCCTGCGGGCAAGACCCGCTGCCGTGGCGCAACCTGGGCGAATGGCTGGGTGAGGCCTACCAGGTGGCCGACGACATCCGCGACGCAGCCGCCGACCCCGCGGTGCTGGGCAAGCCTGTCGGGCAGGACGTTGCCTTGGGCCGCCCAAGTGCTGCCAACCAGCTGGGCCTGGGGGGAGCGCTGAGTCATTTCGAGGAATTGATCGATTCGGCTGCGTCGGCCGTGCCGCCGTGCCGTGGCGCCAAGGCCCTCAAGACCCTGGTGCGAATGGAGTCGGAGCGGCTGGTGCCCAAGGCCATGGCCGAGGAGCTGCGTCGGCTTGCCCACTGATCTGGCCCCGAGCGCCCCGACTGGCGCCCGAACACCCCTGCGCATGAGCGTCGCTCGCCGTCTGCAGGCTCGCTGGCAGGCCTGGCGAGACGCGCGGCTGACCGACCCCGGCTTCGTGTCGTGGGCCTCGCGCTTCACGCTCACCCGCCCGATCGCAAGACGCCGCGCGGTCCAGGTCTTTGACTTGATGGCCGGGTTTGTCTACAGCCAGGTGCTGCTGGCGGCCGTGCGCTTGCGGCTGTTCGACCATCTGGCTGACCACGGGCCCCAGTCACGGGCGTCGCTCGAGACCTATCTCGGCATGGGGGGACGGGGGGCTGGCCGACTGCTGGATGCAGCCGTGTCCCTGCGGCTGCTCGAACTGCGGCACAGCGGTACGACCGTTGGCCACGAGGCGGGGTCAACCGAGACACGGTTCTACGGCCTGGGCCCTCTAGGAGCGCCTTTCGCGCACAACCCAGGCCTGCAGCAGATGGTGGAGCATCACGCCACCCTGTACGCAGACCTTGCCGATCCCGTCAATCTGCTTCGCACGGACGGCCAAAGTGCCGCCATGCAGGCCTACTGGACCTACATCACCGGTACCGACGACGCGGCCCCCAGTGCACGCGGTGCCCAGGGGGTCCACGACCTCCCAGCACAAAGATGGACCGCCCATCGCTCAGCACACGCCCGGGCGCCGGGCCCCACTGCGCCTCGATCTCACGCAGCCAGGGCTGATGCTGGACATAGTCGTCAACGGGAATCCGGTGGTGGACGTTGGCATCGGCCCCGAACTGCTTGGCATTGCCTTGCAGCACAGCGACGCGCAGGGCGTCGGCGTCCTGCGGCAGATCCACCTGGTACCCCTGCTGCATCAGGGCCTTGAGCGTCTCAAAGGCGCTCTCGAAGACCGACAGGTAGGCCGCGGTGCCCACATGCCCTGCATTGGGCGGAAAGTTGAAGATGACCATGGCCACCTTGCGCGTACCGCGCTGGCTGCGGCGCAGGTCCACCAGACGGGCCACGCGGCTCGCGAGCATGGCGGTACGCTCGGAACACACCTGCATGTGGGCGGCGCTGTCAGGTGCCTCAAAGCGGCAGTGCTTCGCACACCCCTGGCAGGCTGCCCCATCCGACGGGCCTCGACCCGCATACACCATGAACCCGGTGGCGCCATCCAGTTCGGGAATGGCCACCATCACAGTGGCCTCCACCGGCAGAAGCCCACGCTCCGATGCCCCCCAGTCGCCAATGGACTGGAACTCCAGCGGGTTGACGGACAAGTAGGGAACGTCCAAGCGCGACAGAATGGTCTCTGCCGCCTTGGCGTCGTTGTAGGCAGGCCCCCCACCAGGGAAAAGCCTGTCAGCGAGACAACGGCATCCACATCCGGCATCCCGTCTCGCATGAAGTAGGCCTCAATGGCGGGTCTCGCATCCAGGTCCGAGGCAAAGGCAGGAACCACCTGCAGGCCCTGCACCTCCAGCGCAGCGATCACCCCGTCGTAGTGACGGGCGTTGTCGGCAATCACGTAGGAGCGGAGCAGCAGCAGGCCGACTCGCCCCTTGGCGGCTGCCTTGGGCACCACCTCGGGCAAGTTGGAGAGCGCATCGCCGACCGGCAAGGTCCCGGTCTTGACCTTCAGTCGCGGGTGATACAGGCCGACTTCGGGATACTCGACAGGCGCGTCCACCTTCAGATGGCCGCGCAGGGCTGCCCGGGGACCTGCAGCGTAGCGATCCACCAGAAAGCGCACCAGGTTCGCCACGTTGGCCTCAGAGCCGCCGAGCCAGTACTGCAAGGTCAGGAAATAGGCTCGCACGTCTTGTGCAGTGCCGGGGATGAAACGCAGGAACTGAGGGATACGTCGGAGCATGCGCATCTGTTGGGCACCACCAGCCGACTGCCCGCTGGATGAGTCGCCACTCTTCTTCTCAGGTTTGCCGCGCAGACGCTTGAGCAGTGCCAAGGGGCCCGAGGCAGGCTTGTCCATGTCAAAGCGGCCCAGCCGGGTGAGCCTGACGACCTCGCTCGCACACATGGCGCAGACGATGGCATCACAGGCCTGAGGGCCACTGCGCCGCGCCGGGCAGCGCCTTGCGGCGACTCTTGGACAGGTGCGGACTTGATGGTCATGGTCAGTGGGTACCCGGTCAGCGGCTGAAATGGGCCTTGGCCTCGTAGAGGGTGTCCACCGTGATGGTGAGCACGCCCTGCTCGCTCGCGAACCGCTCGGTGTTGCGCCGGGCCTTGCCACGCACAAAGAACGGGATCTTCCTCAGCTCACTCTCGGCCTCTGGCGCCCAAGCCGCCACGACGATGGGCTGAGCCGTTTCCAGCGGTGCAGCCACGGGGTCCTGCCGGGGATGTCCGGTCGGCAGCTCGGCGGGCCGCTCGCCCGAGGCGCGCTGCGCGGCGGCTCCTGCACCATGGCCAGACAGATGCGACGAACCAGCACCGTCGTGAAACTCGAAGTCGTCGCGGAACATGTGGAGCAGATGCTCCTCCAGGCCCATCATCAGGGGGTGCACCCAGGTATCGAACAGGACGTTGGCACCCGCCAGCCCCATTTGCGGTGAATAGCGGGCGGGGAAGTCCTGGACATGAACCGGTGACGAAATGACGGCGCAGGCAATACCCAGACGCTTGGCGATGTGACGTTCCATCTGGGTGCCCAGCACCAGTTCGGGCTGCAACTCGGCGATGCGCGCCTCTACCTCAAGGTAGTCGTCGGTGATCAAAGGCTCGATCCCATAGATTGCCGCAGCATCGCGTACCTCGCGCGCAAACTCGCGGCTGTAGGTGCCCAACCCCACGACCGTGAAGCCCATCTCCTGCGCAGTCACCCGCGCCACCGCGACGGCATGGGTCGCGTCGCCAAACACAAACACCCGCTTGCCGGTCAGATACGTCGAGTCCACCGAGCGCGAGTACCAGGCCGCACGGGATGGACCGTGCGCGGCTGCGTCGCCGCCCAGCAGGGTATCCGGCGAAGGCAGCTGCCATCCTGGCAGGGCTGCCCCTTCGGTCTCGTGGCGAGCACGCAGTTCGTCCACCACCCGGGTGACCTCTGCGAGGAAGTCACGCGTTCCCCCCAGTCCGATGGGTGTCGTACGGACCATGGGTTGACGATGGGTACGCTGCAGCCAACTGGCTGCGGTCAGCCCGGTTTCCAGGTAGAGCACCACGTTGAAGTCCGCCTCGTGCAGGCGTGCCAGATCATCGGGCGTCGCGTCCAATGGCGCAGTCACATTCACCTCAACGCCCAAGCTGTCCAGCAGACGCGTGATCTCGGTGACGTCGTCACGGTGCCGAAACCCGAGCGCTGTGGCG
>CAZRRW010000176.1:0-5324 GCA_964602505.1 uncultured Burkholderiaceae bacterium | reverse complement strand
AACGAAGCGAAGAGGCAGGCCGAAGAAGCCATGAAGAACGCCAAGAGCGACATCGATTTCGCCAAGGCCCAAAGCGAGTTTGCGGCCATGGCCGCGCAGATCGCCGCCATCCAGAAGCTGCGCAACAAGCGCGGCATGTAAGCCCAAGCAGCGCCCGAACACGCTGCCCACGCCAAGCCCGCCACGGTGCAAACTTGGCGGGTTTTCTTTGGGCTGAATCCCGGGAGTTTGGATATGTCGCTTCACGCCTTTGGCGCGGGCGCGTTGCCCGGGGACTACTCAACGAATGTCCAAGCCGTCGCTCAACTCGTTCGGGTTCGCCTCGCCCTCGGCCAGCGGAAAGTGCTGCACCAGCAGGGCACTCACTTCGGCGAGCGCGTCGGTCAGGCCTTCTTCGTAGCGCTTTGCCTTGAAGGCATCGCCCAGGCGCTGGGCAATGGCGCGCCACGCCTCGGCGCTCACCTTGCTGTTTAGGCCGCGGTCAGCCACGATCTCAATCTTGTGCTCTGCCAACAGCAGGTAGATGAGCACGCCGTTGTTGTGCGCGGTGTCCCACATGCGCAGCTTGGCAAACATCATTACCGCGCGTTCCCGTGCCGTGGCCCCGCGCCACAAGTAGCTCAGGGGCAGCCCCGCCTCGACGCAGATGCGAACTTCGCCGCTGTGCCGCCGTTCGCTAGCGGCCACGCGCTGGCGCAGCCGCTCGGCCAGTGCGGGCGTCACCGCCTTGTGGGCCGAGCCTTCGTCCAGCCAGCGGTGTTTCAGGATGCGCAGGAGCTTGTTCATGGCCTCACCAGTTCCCCGACGCGCCGCCGCCGCCAAAGTCGCCCCCACCGCCGCTGCTCCAACCGCCGCCACCACCGCCCCCTGATCCCCAGCCCCCACCGCCCGGCAGGAACACGGGGCCACCGCTTCTGCCTCCGCGCCCGCCAGAGAAACTGCTCACCAGGGTGAAGATGAGCGCCAGCACCCCAGCCACACCGGCCACGAGCAGGCTGGCGGTGACGACGAAGGCCACCAAGCCCATGGCACCACCCGTGGCCAGGGCGCCCAGCTTGCGGCCCAGCAGGCCCGAGAGCAGGGCGCCCGCAATCGGCACGCCGATGAACATGAAGATGGCCAGGTCTTGCCAGTCGAAGCCGTCGGTGCTCTGGCTGTGGCCCGGGGCCCGGTCCGCCGCAGTGGGCTCCGGCAGGGGCTCGGCATTGATGAGCTTGATCAGCGCGTCCACACCCTCGTTCACGCCGCCTGCAAAGTCGCCCTGCTTGAAGCGCGGCGTGATGAACTCGTTGATGACGCGCTTGGCCGCCAGGTCGGGCACCGCCCCCTCCAGCGACTTGGCCACTTCAATGCGCAGCCTGCGGTCGCCCTTGGCCACCACCAGCAGCAAGCCGTCGCCCACCTCGCGGCGGCCCAGCTTCCAGGTGTTGGCCACGCGGTTGGCGTAGCTGGCCACGTCTTCCGGCTGGGTGCTGGGCACCAGCAGCACCACCAGTTGGGTGCCTTTTGCCTGCTCCAGCGCGGCCAGCTTGGCCTCCAGCGCGGCCTTTTGTGCTGTGTCAAAAGTGCCGGTCTGGTCGATCACTCGCCCGCTCAGCGCGGGCACCGGCAGCACGTCTTGCGCGTATGCCACAGGCAGGCCCGCCAGCAGGCCCACGCTGGCCAGGCCAGCCGCCAGGCTCAGCTTCAAGGCAAGCCAGGCGCGCATGGCGTGGGCTCGCTGGCCTTACTTCTTGTTGAAGTCGACTGTGGGCGGGGTGCTGATGGCCGCCGCACTGGGCGGCTCGAAGTTGGCCTTGGTCTTGTAGCCAAACACCATGGCAGTCAGGTTGGTGGGAAAGCTGCGTGCCAGCACGTTGTAGTCCTGGATGGTCTTGATGTAGCGGCCACGCGCCACGGTGATACGGTTCTCGGTGCCTTCCAGCTGCACGCGCAAATCCTGAAAGCCCTGGTTGGCCTTGAGGTTGGGGTAATTCTCGCTGACGGCCAGCAGGCGCGACAGCGCCCCGCCCAGCTGGCCTTGCGCGTCGGCAAACTTCTTCATGGCCTCGGGGTTGTTCACCATCTCGGGCGTGACCTGGATGGCGGTGGCACGGCTGCGCGCTTCCACCACGGCTTTCAGGGTCTCCTGCTCAAAGTTGGCTTCGCCCTTCACCGTGTTCACGATGTTGGGAATCAGGTCGGCCCGCCGCTGGTACTGGTTGAGCACCTCGGCCCATGCCGAGTTGGTGGCCTCGTCCAGGCGCTGGAACTCGTTGTAGCCGCAACTTGTGAGCGAAAGCGCCACGGTCGCTGCGGCGAAAAAAACCTTGAGAGATCGAAACATGAAACACTCCCCTGATGAACCCGGAGCAGGTCATTGGCCAAGCATACATGGGGGGTGGCTGGGTACGTTCAAGCGTTTCTGGCCAGGCGTCCGTGCTGCTGGCTGGCGGCGCCGGCACCCTGGGCAGCGCCCTGCTCGAGCGCCTGAGCGGCAGCGGCCAGTGGGGCCATGTGTGGGTGTTGGCTGACCCTACCCAGGGTGATCTTCAGAGCGCAGTCCGCAACGTGAGTGCACTGGCGGTCACGGTGTCGCCTGGAGACTTGCGCTGGGAGTCTGCCTCTCCCGCGCCGGCCACCGGGGTCGTCGTGTTTGACCAGCCGCGCCTGTACAACGAGCGAGAGCGGGCCTTCTGGATGCCGCAGCCTGGGCAACTGGTGGCGGTGGCGCAGGCGATGAAGGCCCAAGGCGTGCGCAACCTGGCGGTGGTGGTGCCTCATCAGCAGGCCATGCTGCCCGAAGCCCTGAAGCGTGGCTTGGCCAGCCTGGACGAGCAGGCGGTGCAGGCACTCGGATTCGAGCGCCTGCTGCTGGTGCGCCGAGCGCAGGCTGCGCGCGGCGACCCCCAGCGCTCCCGCTTGCAGGCCCTGGCGGCGTGGATGCTGGGTCAGTTGCGGCTCATGGTGCCGCAGCGCGAGCAGCCGGTACGGGCCGTCAAGCTGGCTGCCTTTGTGGAGGCCGCGCTGGCGGCCTGGGTGGCGGACGCCAGCCTTGGGGAAGGCACGAGAGTGGTGCCGCCCGAGGTGCTATGGGACGCAGCGTCCAGGCCGGATGTGCAAGACGCGGCGGTCGACTGGCTGCACCGACCTAGGGCCTGTTCACACTATTTCTGGAGGCGCGAATGAGTGACAAAAGCTGCCAATCTAGGCGCGCGGCGTTGGCAATGCCGGGGCCTTGCCGAGCCGTGCAACAACGAGTGGCGGTTTTTGCCGCTCATTCCCTTCGGGTTGCGGCCAAAAAGGCCTCGGGCTGTGTTGCAAAGCCTCGCCGGGGTACGCACCCGGCTGCGTTTTGCGCCTTGCCCGAGACCTTTTTGCCTGGCAACGCGCTCTTCAGAAATAGTGTGAACAGGCCCTAGTTAAACGCGGCTTCGGTACTTGCGTGAACCGTGCTGCGAGTGGCGGTGTGAACCGCTGCGCGCCAACTGCGGTGACGTTGCAGGTCAGACGGAATGTGACAGTGGAGTTGGCTGGGAAAGTCGCCAACGCCAGACCGACCGCTGGGTTCTGGGAGTTAGCCAGCTTTGGCATGCGGCAGGCCGAACCTCCAGCCGCTGGCCTGCAAGTTGGCGCGGTGCGGTGGGCGGCGGAGCCTGTTGGCAGCGCAGGGTCGCTGCGTAAGATGGCGTGGTGATGCCCGCCCGCCCCGCGCCCACCTCCGCCATCGACCTGTCCCTGCAAGCCTGGTATGCCCTGCTTGCAAGGGAGTTCGGTCCCTTGCCCGCCGATGCGCCGGCGGGCGTTCGCCGCCGCCGGTTTGAGGCGCTGAATGCCCTGTTGCAACAACACCACCCGATGTACCCCTGGGGTGATCACCCCAGGGGGATCACGACGGAGGCACTGGGCCTCGACCTGGCCGACCGTACCCTTGCGGCGCGGGTGTACAGCCCTGCACGCGCAGGCGACACGGTGCTGGCCTACTTTCACGGCGGGGGCTGGGTGGTGGGCAGCCTCGACACCCATGACACCTTGTGTGCCCACCTGGCGCACTGGACGGGTTGCGTGGTGGTCAGCGTCGACTACCGGCTGGCGCCCGAACACCCCTTTCCTTTGCCCCTGGACGATGCCCGGGACAGCCTGCTCTGGCTGCAGGCCCGCCTTGGGGAATTTGGGGCGACGCGGCTGGCCGCTGGTGGCGACAGCGCTGGTGCCCACTTGGCTGCTGCTGCGGCGCATGCCCTGGCTCATCCGCCCGCTGGCGGCGCGCCGCAGGCTGCCTTGGCTGCACTGCTGCTGTACTACCCGGTAGCCAGCCTGTGCTTTGAACGCCCCAGCTATCTGGCGCACGACGCAGGCCCAGGGCTGACCCCGAGCGAGATGCACTGGTATTGGACGCAGTACTTGGGCCATGACCCTCTGGCTGCCCCACCGCGTCACGATGCCCGCCTGGAACTGCTGGCGCAGCGCTGGGTGGCCGCCCGTCGCCCCCCCACGCTTGTTTCCGTGGCCGGGCGAGACCCATTGCGCGACGAGGGGGTGCTCTATGCCCGCCACATGAAGGGCGTGCTCCACGAGCACCCGTCTCTGACGCACGGGTTTGCCCGTCTCATGCCCGCCAGCCCGGCCGCTCTGGCCGCCACCCGCGAGGCGGCTTTGGCATTTCGCGCACGGCTTTGAGGCCACAGCGCCTGGGCCGGTTGTGACTTCGGTCACACCGCAGGCCGCCCGGGTCAGCGGCACTGTGGTTTCTTAGGGTCGCCGCATCGGCGTGCCGGCGCGTTGATAGGGTTGCCGCGCTGATGCGGCGCATCGATATAGGTTTGCCATGGCCAGATCCACCGTTTGCCTTGCCGTCCCCGCCCGCCAGTTGGTTCTGGCCCTGATGCTCAGCACCGCCATGGCAGCAGCACATGCCCAAAGTGATGGTGAGGCGGGTGCCGCCACGCCAGCGGATGTTGTGCACCGCATGGTGGTTGCAGCCCCTGCGCCAGCCTCGCCCATGGAAAAGGCCATGGAGCAGTCCAACCCCGAAGCCATGATCGGCCAGGTGGTGAACTCGCTCGACATGGGCGCGGTGGCCAGCATGCTGGAGCGTTCGTTGGCTCAGGCTGCGTCGGGCCAGGCGGGTACACGGGCCGACTCTGGCAAAGCCAGCCCCGAAGCCGAGGCCATGCAAAAACAGATGGCAGCCCAGATGCAAGCCTTCAGCCGCAGCCTCATGGTGGCCCTGTCGGGCATGATCCGCCCGATGCTCATGGGCTTGCAGTCAGAGATGCGAGAGTCCTTCCGCCAGAGGTAGGGTCTGCCCAAGCCGCGAGCCTGGCAAAACCCTCTGCCAGAAT
>CAZRRW010000175.1:5064-5327 GCA_964602505.1 uncultured Burkholderiaceae bacterium | reverse complement strand
GGCGGCGGGCGGCGCAGGCATGGCCGGGCCATCGGTGCTGATGGCGGCGGTCAACCGCCTAGTGCCGCCCGAGCGGCGGGCCGCCGCGGTGTCGGTGGTGAATGCGGGCGGCTCGTTTGGCCAGTTTGTCATGGCGCCGGTGGCTGGCGGGCTGATGGCCTGGGCCGGTTGGGGCAGCGCCCTGGTGGTGATGGGCGCCATCGTGCTGCTGGCACTGCCTGCAGCCTATGTGCTGCGCGGCAACTCGCTTGGCATGGGCGGGG
>CAZRRW010000175.1:0-5043 GCA_964602505.1 uncultured Burkholderiaceae bacterium | reverse complement strand
CCCGCCAACACGGGCGCCGCAGGCGGCCCGGTGCCCGCAAGCGCCCTGGACGCGCTGCGGCAGGCCTGGGCGCTGCCCAGCTACCAGCTCCTGTGCGCGGGCTTCTTCGTGTGCGGCTTCCACGTGGCCTTTTTGGGCACGCACCTGCCGGGTGTTGTGGCGAGCTGCGGGCTACCGCCCAGCGTGGCGGCCTGGTCATTGGCGATGCTGGGGCTCTTCAACATCGCGGGCAGCCTGGGCATGGGCTGGGCCATGAGCACCGGGCGCTGGCGCATGAAGTCGCTGCTGGCGCTGGTGTACGCGGCGCGGGGGGTGGCGGTGCTGGTGTTTCTGGCGGCGCCCAAAACCGCTACGGTCATGCTCGTGTTCGCTGCCTTCATGGGCCTGACCTTCCTGTCCACCGTGCCGCCCACGGCAGGCCTCGTGGCCCGCTTCTTCGGCCCCGCCAACATGGCCATGCTGTTTGGCGTGGTGATGGTGTCGCACCAGGTGGGCGGCTTTCTCGGGGCCTACATCGGCGGCAAGGTGTTTGAGGCCACCGGCAGCTACAACTGGCTCTGGTACGTCGACGTGGTGCTGGCCTTCGGCGCGGCGCTGGTGCACCTGCCGATCGACGAGAAGCCGCTGCCCAGGCAGGCCGCGGCCTGAGGGTCACGGCGCCAGGCGCTCACGCACCCACGCCCCGGCTTCCAGCCGATAGCGCAGCCGGTCGTGCAGGCGGCTCTTGCGCCCCTGCCAGAACTCCCATTCCTCGGGCTTCAGGCGGTAGCCGCCCCAGTGCGGTGGACGGGGCGGGTTGAGCAGATGCTGCGCACCCACCTTGGCGGCGTTGGCCACCAGCACGGCCCGGCTTGAAATCACCTGGCTTTGCGGGCTGGCCCAGGCACCGATACGGCTGTCCAGCGGGCGGCTGGCGAAGTAGGCGTCGCTTTCCGCATCGCTCACCTTCTCCACCACGCCTTCAATACGCACCACGCGCTCCAGCTCTACCCAGTGGAACTGCAGGGCCGCGTGCGGGTTGCCCGCCAGGTCTTGCCCCTTGCGGCTCTGGTAGTTGGTGTACCAGACGATGCCGCGCTCGTCGACGCCCTTGATCAGCACCACACGGGTGGAGGGCCGCAGATTGGGCCCCACGGTGGCCAGGGTCATCGCGTTGGGCTCGGACAACTGGCCGTCAATGGCCTGCTGCAGCCAGGCTTCAAACTGTTTCAGCGGGTTGGCGTGGCTGTGGGTTTCGTCCAGTTCGCCCGCTTCGTAGCTCTTGCGGAGGTCGGCGATGTTTTGCATGCCCGCATTGTCATCAATGCGGGCTGCAGCAGGGGGCTGCGATCCCTGCATTCGGGACTTGTCATGCAGGGCAGCTGGTTTGCGGACTACCATCACCAACTGTCGTTGGCTTGAACCAACCAAAAAAGGGAGGAATGTCTGCACCGGAAGTGAAAGTTCTCTACACCGCCCAAGCCCATTCCGCAGGTGGGCGCAATGGCCACACCCAGTCGGCAGACGGCGTGGTGTCGGTGGATCTGTCGGTGCCCAAGGCCATGGGTGGCCCCGGCAAGCCCGGCACCACCACACCAGAAGACCTGTTTGCCGCCGGCTATGCCGCCTGCCTCGGCGGTGCCGCCGACTACATCGCCAAGAACGTGATGAAGATGCCGGTGACCTCGCTGGCCATCGACTGTGCGGTGGGCATTGGCTCGGCTTCCGACGGCGGCTTTGGTCTGAAGGTCGACCTGACCGCCACCGTCGGCGGCGTTTCCGAGGCCGACGCCCCCCAGCTGATCGAGGCCACACACCAGTTCTGCCCCTACAGCAAAGCCACTCGGGGTAATGTGGACGTGAGCCTGACCGTCCGGACAGCCTGAGCCGAAGCGCCGACAATCAAACGCAGTAGCAGGCACTGTTTGTGCTCGCTTCGGCGTCATGCCGTTGTCCGCCGCTGTGTCGTGCGTCGTCTGGGTGCCTCGGTGTCTCCTGTGTGCTGCATTGAGGGAGCTTCCATGAAACAACCCGTCGTGTTGGTGCTGGCCGCTGGGCGTGGCTCCCGCTTTGCGGGCGATACCCACAAGCTGCTGGCCCCCTGGGGTGAGGCAACGGTGCTCGAGTCCACCCTGTCGGCGGTGGAGGCCAGCGGTTTGCTGTGGCGTGTGGTGTTGTCGGCTGGGCTGAAAGCCCAGGTGGAGGCCGCAGGCATCCCGCTGCCACGCGGGCGGGTGGTTCAGGCACCGCTGGTGCCGGTGGGCATGGGGCACTCCATTGCGGCCGGTGTGGCGGCCACGCCAGGCGCCGACGGCTGGTTGGTGCTGCCAGCAGATTTGCCAGCTATTCAGTCGGTCACGCTCAAGGCGGTGGCATCGTCGCTGGTGGCGCATGCCACTGGCGAAGGCGTTGGGCCTTCGGCCGTGGTGCCGGTGTGGACCACGCCGGTGGGCAAGAAGATTGCTGGCCACCCGGTGGGCTTTCCGGCTGCTGCTGAGAAGGCCCTGCTGGCGCTGACGGGTGACAGTGGCGGGCGGCAGGTGTTGACTACGCTCTCCAGCGTGGATGTACCGGTCGAGGACCCTGGTATCGTGACAGACATCGACACGGTGGACGACTGGCAGCGGGCCCGCCCGAAGCCGCCTGGCTTGCAGGCCGTGCCGGCCTCAGCGGCCCAGCGTTCCGTGGCGGTGGGCTAGCTGCTCCAGCGGCTGGTCGGCGATGCCTTCCGCTCGCAAACCCAGCACGGTTTTCTCCACATAGTCGCGGGTGGTGCCATAGCGCCCGCTGGCGTGCTGCATGATGTGACGAAGCTGTGCGTCGCTCAGTGGGCCCGTGAAGCTGGGGCTGCGGCGTGACAAGGTGAAGGTCAAGGCCCTCAGGGGCGATGACACCGCGCTAGCCCCTGCTTGCAGGCCGAAGGGGTGGACCTGCACAAAGCGAGGGTCGTAAACGCCGGTGATCATTTCCCGGTGCCAGAGGCGCTCCAGGGTTTGCGGCACCTCGGCCTGGCGAATGCGCAAGGCCACCCCTTTGCAGGCTCCACCGGGCAGCAGGGCCAGCACCAGGCCGGGCTGTTCGGGTGTGCCTCGGTTGATGCGGCTCCACATGCGCAGGGCGCGGTGCCAGCCGTACAAGGTGGCGCGGCATCGCTGCCTTGGCACGAACTCGGGGTTCCAGATGAGCGAGCCGTACGCGAACACCCAAAGATCTTGGAGGCCACCCCAATGGTGTAGCGTTTGCTCGAGCATGCGCTGGGGGTCGCGCAGAGGTGGATGGGCCAGCATGTCGTTCCAAAGTACTCGCAAGACCATTCGTCTCATCTGGTGATGGATATTGTGACGACACGTTCAACGCGCGCGCAGTAGAGTGCACTCATGTTTCGGCGTTCTGGCAATGAACCAGGTCTGCTCCGCGAGCGTGAAGAGCCTCGCAAGTGGCTGGGCTCGAGCCCGGCATTCGACCTGCACGACCCTCGTCTGCGCCTCAAGGCGCTGTCGCTCACGCAGAACATGTTGAGCCCCCGGGACAAGGCTCTTGCCTTGCACCGGTTCGTGCATCGCATGCCCTACTGTGGCGGCCCGGGCACACGGCTAATGAC
Source organism: uncultured Burkholderiaceae bacterium (assembly GCA_964602505.1). GTDB lineage: Bacteria > Pseudomonadota > Gammaproteobacteria > Burkholderiales > Burkholderiaceae_C > CAZRRW01. Next base: position 1,463 of record CAZRRW010000175.1, on the reverse strand, counting down.
GGCGCGGGAGGCCTTGGACGCGGGTGCGGGCGACTGCTATGGCAAGACGGCCTTGTTCGTGGCCTTGCTGCGGGTATGCCGTATCCCGGCCCGCATGCGCTTCGTCCAGTTGCGTGGCGATGTGATGCATGGCTGGCTGTGGATGCTGCCGCGCTACGTCAACCACAGCATTGCCGAGGAGTGGCTGGACAACGCCTGGGTTCGTACCGATACCTTCATCTACGACCGTCCCTACATGGGCGCTGCAAAGCAGGCGTTGGCGGCCAACGGGTGGAGCGTGGGGTATGGCATCTGCGCCCAGGGCATGGAATGGTGGGATGGTTGTCGAGATGCCTACGCCACGTTTGTGCCAGACGACCCGGCATCCATGCCCCTGCGTGACCTGGGTGTCTACGACGACCCGATCAGCTTCGTGGCCACCGGGCCCCGCCCGGGCGAGCAGTCCGCCTGGATGCAGCACCTCAGCTGGAAGCTCATTGCGCGCCGTGTGACGCGCATCACCTCCAGGATGCGCCCAAACCCGGTGCGCCCATCAGGCCGCTTGGCAGCCCGGGGCGGTTCGCCCTGAGCCTCGCGCCGTCAGTCAGACATCCACGGTGTAGTTGAGGGCACTGCGCCCACCGTCCACCGTGATGATCTCGCCCGTGATGTAGCTGGCGGCTGGGCTGAGCAGGAAGGCCACCACGCTGGCCACTTCAGACGGTTCGCCCAGGCGCTTCATGGGGGTGCGGCTCAGGATGCGGCGGCGTGCATCCTCGTTCGTCAACACAGCCTTGGCGGCCAACTCGGTGGCGATGGTCCCTGGCGCTACGGCGTTGACGCGAATGCCATCGTCGGCCAGGCTCAATGCCATGTTCCGCGTGAGTTGGTTGATGGCGCCTTTGCTTGCGTTGTAGCTGGTGATGGACGGGATGGCCATCACGCCGTTGACCGAGCTCATGTGCACGATGGCTCCCCCCTGGCCCTGCCGGACCATCGCCCGTGCGGCAGCCTGCGCCATGAAGAAGGCCCCGTCCAGATTCACCCGCAGCACCGCATGCCAGTCGGCCTCGGTGATGTCCAGGAAGTCTGACGCCTTGAAGATGCCGGCGTTGTTGACCAGCCCATCCAAGCGGCCGAAGGCCTCGATCGCCGCATCGACGGCTGCGGCGCACTGCGAGGCCTCGCCCACATCACAGGGCACAAACCTGGCGACCTGCCCCTGATGCTCGCTATTCAGCTCGCTGGCCAGAGCCTCCCCGCGCGGCGTGTCCACGTCGGCCAGCACCAGGCGTGCACCTTGCTGGGCCAGCAGGCGTGCACAGGCTGCGCCGATGCCCTGGGACGCACCAGTGATGAGGATGCAGGGGCGGGGTTGATCGGCGGCAGTGGTGGGTGTCATGGCCAGTGGCTTTACGGGGCAGTGGGTGATGTTGCGCCCGGCACTTTATCGGTTCATGGCTGCGCGCAGCGCGCCCACCAGA
>CAZRRW010000174.1:2489-5375 GCA_964602505.1 uncultured Burkholderiaceae bacterium | reverse complement strand
TGGCCAGGTGGCTAAACACCTTCAGCGCCTCCACAAAGGCCTTGCCCGCCTGGCGCGGGCCCTTCAGGTTGAAGCTGAACACCGAGCCGCAGCCCTTGGGCAAGTACTTCTTGGCCAGGGCGTGGCTGGGGTGGCCCTCCAGCTCGGGGTAGCCCACGCTGGCCACAAAGGGATGGCTGGCCAAAAACTCCACCACCTTGCGGGTGCTGACCACGTGGCGCTCCATGCGCAGGGGCAGGGTTTCAATGCCTTGCAGAATCAGCCAAGCGGTGTGCGGGCTCATGCAGGCGCCAAAGTCGCGCAGGCCTTCGCGCCGGGCCCGCAGCAAAAAGGCGCCCACTGTGCTTTCTTCGGTAAACACCATGCCGTGAAAGCCGTCGTACGGCGCGGCCAGCTCGGCAAACTTGTTGCCCAGGGCGGGGGCGCCCCAGTCAAAGCTGCCGCCGTCTACCAGCACGCCACCAATCACGGTGCCGTGCCCGCTCAGGAACTTGGTGGCCGAGTGGTAGACGAGGTCCGCCCCAAAGTCGAAGGGCTTGACCAGGTAGGGCGACGTAAGCGTGCTGTCCACCAGCAGGGGCACGCCCGCCTGGTGCGCAATGGCGGCCACGGCCTCTATGTCCAGCACGTCCAGGCCAGGGTTGCCCACCGTTTCGCCAAAGAACAGCTTGGTGTTGGGCCGCACGGCGGCGCGCCAGGCGTCCAGGTCGCCAGGCTTCACAAAGGTGGTGTCAATGCCAAAGCGGCGCAGGGTGTAGTTAAGCAGGTTCTGGCTGCCGCCATACAGCGCGGTAGAGGCCACGATGTGGCTGCCCGCACCCATCAGCGTGGCCACAGCCAGGTGCAGGGCCGCCTGCCCGCTGGCGGTGGCAATGGCCCCAATGCCGCCTTCCAGCGCGGCCACCCGCTGCTCTAGCACGGCGTTGGTGGGGTTGCTGATGCGGCTGTACACATGGCCCGCCCGCTCCAGGTTGAACAGGCTGGCCGCGTGGTCTGAGCTTTCAAACACAAAGCTGGTGCTCAGGTGAATGGGCACCGCACGGGCGCCCGTGGCCGGGTCGGGCGCGGCCCCGGCGTGCAGGGCCAGGGTGTCAAAGCCAGGGTCAGCGTAGCCGGGCATGGGGTGCTTTCTGCAGGGCCTGGGCCTCAGGGAGATTGGCCTTGCCAAACGGGTTGTAATAGCGCAAATTGTGGGCCAACAAGCCAAAAGCCGAGAGAGGGAACACCATGAAAGTCAGCGACATCCTGCGCGTCAAGGGCAACACCCTGTTCACCGTCAAGCCCGACCAGCCCCTGGCCGATGCGGTGAGCGTGATGGCCGAGCACGACATTGGCTCGCTGGTGGTCATGGAGCATGGCGACGTGGTGGGCATGCTCACCTTCCGCGAGGTCATCAGCACCGTGGTGGGCAACGGCGGGGCGGTGGGCACCACCCTGGTTCGCACGGCCATGGACGACGCGCCCCTCACCTGCACGCCCGACACCGAGCTGGACGAGGTGCGCCGCATGATGCTGGAGCGCCACGCCCGCTACATGCCGGTGATGAGCCAGCGCACCTTGATGGGCGTCATCAGCCTGTACGACGTGGCCAAGGCCGTGGTGGCCGCGCAAGACTTTGAAAACCGCATGCTCAAGGCCTACATCCGCGACTGGCCGGCTGAAGACACGGCCGCGACGGGTTGAGGTTTCAGGGTCGTTCTCAAAAAGGCGCCGGGCTGCGCCACTGCACGCGTTCGCCGTTCCACTCAAACCCCAGTTCGCAGGCGTGCAGCATCAGCCGCGCCGCCTGGGCGCCGCCATACAGCGTGTCGCCCACGATGGGCAGGCCAACGTGAGCCAAGTGCACGCGCAGCTGGTGGGTGCGGCCCGTCAGGGGCTCAAGCTCCAATCTCGTCAGGCCGCCTGGCAGCCCGGCCTCCAGAACGCGCCAACGCGTCTGTGCGGCGCGGCCTTCGGCGCTCACCATTTGGCGGGGGCGTTGTGGCCAGTCCCGCATCAAGGGCAGGTCAATGGTGTTCCAGGCGTCGCTGGGCACCGCGGTATGGCCGCTCACAAGCGCCACGTAGCGTTTATGAACCAGGCGCCGCTCAAAGGCATGGCCAAGCCTGCGTTGGGCATTGGCGTTGCGGGCAAACACCATCAGGCCCGAGGTGGCTTGGTCTAGCCGGTGCACGGTGAGCGCCTCGGGGTGGCTGGCCTGCAGGCGGCTGAGCAGGCAGTCTTGCTTGTCGGGCCCGCGCCCGGGCACGGCCAGCAGGCCAGCGGGTTTGCAGGCCAGCAGGTAGTCGGGGCTTTCGTGCAGCAGCGTCACACGGGGGTTTTACAGTCCGGGGCTGTTCACAGGGGCCACCATGCATTACCTCTACCTTGCCGTTGCCATCGTTGCCGAAGTCATTGCCACCTCGGCTCTCAAGGCCAGTGACGGGCTCACCAAGCTGTGGCCCATTGTGGTGATGGTGCTGGGCTACGGCGTGGCCTTTGGCGGCCTGGCCTTCACCGTGAAGACCATGAACCTGGGCATTGCCTACGCCATCTGGGCGGGCGTGGGCATCGTGCTCATCTCGCTGGTGGGCTGGGTGCTTTACAAGCAGACGCTGGACACCCCGGCCCTTGTGGGCATGGGGCTCATCATCAGCGGTGTGGTGGTCAGCAAGTCCGTCACCCACTGAGCAGGGCGCAGACGCTCGGGCTCAGTCGAGCTTGGCGCCCGAGCCCTTGACGGCCTTGGCCCACTTGGGCGCTGGTGCCATGCCAGCGCCGCTTGAACTTATGGCAAGGGCCGCCATCTCAAGGCAGGTTATTGCCGAAAAACAGCCACACGCCCTATGCCCGCCACCCGCCCACCCCATGCCCTGTCCTACGCCCACCCCTGGCTGCGCCGCCTGA
>CAZRRW010000174.1:0-2457 GCA_964602505.1 uncultured Burkholderiaceae bacterium | reverse complement strand
TGCTGGGCTGGGGGGCGGCCCACTGGGGCGTGGTACAGGCGCAAACCAGCCGCGCCGAGCCCCGGGCGGTGACGGCCCGGGGGGCCTTGCTGCCCGACGAGCAGGCGGTCGTCAACCTGTTTGAGCAGTCCGCCCCCTCGGTGGCCTACATCACCACCGAGACGGTGCAGACCAACATCTTTCTGCAAAGCCAGGTGAGCGAGGGCGCAGGCAGCGGCTTTGTGTGGGACACCCAGGGCCACATCATCACCAACAACCACGTGGTGGAGAACGCGCGCCGGGTGTTTGTGCAGCTCGACGCGGGCGACCCGATCGAGGCGCAGATCGTGGGCCGCGCGCCCGAGTACGACCTGGCCGTCCTGCGCCTGGCGCGGGTGCCGCGCAACTTGCGACCCATTCCCATTGGCAGCTCGCGTGACCTGAAGATCGGCCAGTCGGTGTTTGCCATTGGCAACCCCTTTGGCTTGCAGCGCACGCTGACCAAGGGGCTGGTGAGCGCGCTGGACCGCGAAATGCCCACCGCAGGCTTTCGCGAGGTGGCAGGCGTCATCCAGACCGACGCCGCCATCAACCCCGGCAACTCGGGCGGGCCGCTGCTGGACAGCGCGGGCCGCCTGATCGGCGTGAACAGCGCCATCCGCAGCGCCTCGGGCAGCTCGTCGGGCATTGGCTTTGCCATCCCGGTGGATCTGGTCAACCGCGTGGTGCCGCAGCTCATCAGCCGCGGCCGGGTGCCCCTGCCGGGCATTGGCATCAACCCGGTGCGCCCCGACATTGCCGCCCGCGCCGGCCTGAGCGGGGTGGTGATTGCCGAGGTGGGCCGCGGCGGCCCGGCCGACGAGGCCGGCCTGGTGGGCGTGAACCGCCAGACGGGCACGGTGGGCGACGTGATCGTGGCGGTGAATGGCCGCAAGGTCGAAACGCTCAGCCAATTCGTCAATGAGCTGGAGCGCGCGGGCATTGACCAGACGGCCGAACTTACCGTGCAGCGCCCGGCGCAGGGCGGGGCCGAGCGCAAAGTGCGCGTGAGGGTGATCGACCTGCGACGCTAGTCGTGCCGCTGACTTCAGTGCTTAGGTGCTGATGCCACAAATGGCGTCAAGCCGGTCGAGCGCGGCTCGCAACACCGGTTTGGGTGCAGCCTTCCAGGGGTGCTGCCCACCACCGCGAACGCCCCAGTCAAAGGACTTGGGTTGATGGCAGAGCACGTAACCGACTTCCTTTTTGGGCCCGACCACCGCCACGGCGAAGGGGTTGTCGGCGTTGAATTCGGCGTGTGTCATCGGCAGGCCAATCACCAGCCCCGTCTTTTCGACGAAGGCTTTGGGGCAGATGACCAACATCGGGTGCATGCCCCGCATCTCCCGCCCGGCCTGCGGGTCGTGCTGAATCCAGACGATGTCGCCACGCTCAGGCGTATGACGCCGAGCAGTTGCCACTTAGAGCACCTCTTTGCCGACCGGCTTGAAGGCCATGGCCTCGCCGCCATGGCGAGCGGGGTCAAAGGCTGCAAGCATCTGCTTGAGCGTCGGCTTCTCGGGCACCACTTCAATCACCACTCGGCCCAACTCTGCCGAGATCGACACTGCCGCATGAGGCGTGAGCCCAGCCGCCAGAGCCAATGGTTTGGTGATGCGCAGGCCCAAGGCGTTGCCCCAAGGCAGCACCCGTGAGCCAATGTTGGCAACGGCAGTTGAGCTCATGACGGTGGTCACTCCAGCGTGTCGAAAGATATCCATTGTATAGCTATCACGAAACCCTGATGTGCTGTTCTGAGAAAATAGGCGCATGGCAGGCAGCACCCTCGGCAGTTTTTTCCGTGTCACCAACTTTGGGGAGTCCCACGGCCCAGCCATTGGCTGTGTGATCGACGGCTGCCCGCCCGGCATGGCGCTCGCTGAAGCCGACATCCAGGCCGAGCTGAACCGCCGCCGCCCCGGCACCAGCCGCTTTGTCACCCAGCGGCAAGAGCCCGACCAGGTGGAGATCCTCTCTGGCGTGTACCAGGGCAAGACCACGGGCGCGCCCATTGGCCTGCTGATTCGCAATGTGGACCAGCGCAGCAAGGACTACTCGGAGACCGAGCGCACCTTCCGTCCCGGCCACGCCGACTACGCCTACCTGCAGAAGTTTGGCCTGCGTGACCCACGCGGCGGCGGGCGTTCGTCGGCCCGGCTGACCGCGCCCACCGTGGCCGCCGGGGCAGTGGCCCGCAAATGGCTGAAAGAGCGTTACGGCACCACCTTCCGCGGCTGCATGACCCAACTGGGCGAACACCCGGTGGCCGTGGAAGACTGGGCCGAGGTGCCCAACAACCCCTTCTTTGCCCCCGTGGCCGATGTGACCGCACTGGAAACCTACATGGAGGCGTTGCGCAAGTCCGGCAACTCCTGTGGGGCCCGGTTGCGGGTCACCGCCCAGGGCATGCCCACCGGATTGGGGCAACCCCTGTTTGAC
>CAZRRW010000173.1:0-5400 GCA_964602505.1 uncultured Burkholderiaceae bacterium | reverse complement strand
GTTACCGGTCGCCTCGGCCCATTCCTGCGTGGCCGAGATGTAGCCGATCGGCGCGTCGAACCAGACGTAGAAGACCTTGTTCTCGAATCCGGGACGTGGTGTTCCGTCTACGGATGTCACCTTCACGCCCCAGTTCAGGGCGGCTTCGTCCAGCGCCGCCACCACGGCATATGCCCACACCCTGGGCCTGGCTTTCCAGCTCACCAACATCATCCGCGACGTGGGCGACGATGCGCGCCGAGGCCGCATCTACCTGCCCGTCAACGAGTTGCAGCAATTTGGGGTGAAGGCCGCTGAACTGCTGAAGGCCCCATCGCAAGAGGGTTACTCAGACCGTTTTGTCGCACTCATGCAGTTCCAGGCCGAGCGAGCCCATCGCACCTACGACGAGGCGCTCGCCCTGCTGCCCGCTGCTGAACGCAAGGCGCAGAAGCCTGGCCTGATGATGGCGGCCATCTACCGCGATCTCCTGCGCGAGGTGGAGCGCCATGAATTCCGCGTGCTGCACCAACGGGTGCAACTCACGCCGTTGCGCAAGGCATGGCTGGCGTTGCGCGTTCAGCTCACCGGACGGGCCTGAGCAGCCATGTCCGCTCTGCCAGGCATGGTGTCGGGCACCTCGGTCGCCGTTGTCGGGGCAGGATGGGCGGGCTGCGCAGCCGCACTGGCAGCCGCGCAGCGCGGCGCGCGTGTGACCCTGCTAGAGGCTGCCCGTACCCTGGGTGGGCGAGCTCGACGCATCGAGGCCAACGACGGCGCTCCGCTCGACAATGGCCAGCACATCCTGATTGGCGCCTACACCGCCACCTTGTCGTTGATGCAGACCGTGGGCGTGGACCCCGCCCAGGCCCTGGCAAGAAGCCCCCTGTCTCTCACCTTTGCTGATGGCTCTGGCCTTCAGGTGCCCCCAGGAGGCCCACCGTGGAACGTGCTGCGCGGCGTGCTGGGCCACACCCACTGGTCCTGGGCCGAGAAGCTGGGCTTTTTGCGGGTGGCGGCACGCTGGCAACTTCAGGGCTTTCGATGCGAAGCCAGTGTCAGCGTCGCCCAACTTTGCGCTGGCCTGCCCGCTCGGGTATGGGCCGAGGTGATCGAGCCCCTGTGCGTCTCGGCACTCAACACTCCGGCCGCGCAGGCCAGCGGCCAGGTGTTTCTGCGGGTGCTCAAGGATGCGCTGTTCTCCGCGCCCGGCTCGGCCGACCTGCTGCTTCCGCGAATGGACCTCAGCGCCCTGCTGCCAGATGCCGTCGCGCAGTGGCTGCAGGGCCAAGGGCATCGGGTTCTGCCAGGAACGCGGGTGTCTCAGCTGTCCCACGACGCGGGCGGCTGGCACATGGACACCCTGCCTCAGGAGCCATTCGACGCACTCGTTGTGGCCACCCCGCCGCTGGAGGCCGCACGCCTGCTGGACGGATGGAGCCCCGCATGGGCGGCGAAGGCCCGCGCCCTGCGGTATGAGCCAATCACCACGGTCTATGCCGAGGCATCACAGCCTTTGCCTCGGCCCATGACGGCGCTGCGCGCCAACGCGCAGCGCCCGGCGCAGTATGTGTTCGACCGGTCTCAGCTGCTGGAGCCCGCGGGCGCCGAGGCCCCCGCCTTGCTGGCTTTCGTGATCAGCGCATCTGCCGACTGGATACGCGACGGCGGGCATGCCCACGTCGAGCAGGCTGTCGTAGCGCAGGCCCAGGCAGAGCTGGGCCTGATGATCAAGCCGCTTCGCACCGTGACCGAAAAGCGCGCCACCTTCGCCTGCACGCCCGCGCTGCTGCGGCCCGCCATGCTGCCCGACGGGGCACCGCCAGGGCTGGCCGTGGCAGGGGACTACGTCCAAGGCCCCTACCCCGCAACGCTCGAAGGGGCAGTGCGTTCAGCCTTGACGGCCGCGGCTGCTCTTGGTCTTCATCTACGGCGCTGCTGACCGAACCTGGCGCGGAGCACAGCTACCTGTGTTGTCCTTGAACGCCACCATCACGGCAGGCGGCTGACCTCAGATCCTCGAGCCGATAGCCCAGGCCTCGCTGGGTATGGATCAGCATGGGCTCGAAGCCTTCGTCAAGCTTACTGCGCAGACGCCGGATATATACATCCACGATGTTGGTTAACGGGTCCTCGTTGGTACCCCACACGCTCGCCAGAATGCGTTCGCGACTGAAGAGCCGGCCCGGAGCACTCATCAGCAACTCCAGCAGCGCGAGTTCGCGTGCCGTCAGCGCGATGGGGCGTCCGGCCCGGGTGACGCGCATCCGGTCGCGGTCAAACACCAGGTCGGCGACAACGAGCTGTGGTCCAAGTGGCGTACGCAATGATCGGCCGCGACGCGCGAGAGCCTCAAGCCTTGCAAGCAATTCCTCGAACTCGAAGGGCTTGCAGAGGTAGTCATCTGCGCCCATTCGAAGACCGGCCACCCGGTCTTCCAATGTCGCCATCGCCGTCAGCACCAGAATCGGCAACGTCACACCCTCGGCTCGCAAGGTCTGACACAACTCAAGCCCATTGAGCCCAGGCAGCATCAGGTCGAGTACAACAATCGTCACGGGTGCCGTGGCACTGGCCCGGGCGGCTGCGCGGGCCAGGGACAGTCCTTCTGGTCCGGTCGCGGCCCGCTCAACACGCCACCCTTCGACTCGCAGTCCGCGCTGCAAGAAGTCGGCAATGCGGGCGTCGTCCTCGACGAGTACGATGTTCAACTCAAAGGCTCCTGCGGCCTGACATCTGCAGCATGACCCAGCGGCAGCAGCAACTGCGCACGGGTGCCGCAACCAAGGCTGCTGACGACGTCGAGTGTGCCGCCATGCGCCTGCGCCAGTGCGCGTGCAATTGCCAAGCCCAAGCCCATGCCGTCCGCGCGGTGGCGGCGCGCTGCAGCCCCCCGGAAGTGTCGATCAAAGATATGCGGCAGCTCCTCGGGATCGATACCAATGCCGTGATCAACAACCTCGATCCACAGGGTGTCGAGCGTCGCTGTCTGAACCCGAACCTCAACAGTGCCGCCAGAATGCGAATAGCCGATGGCGTTGTCCAGAAGCACCACGAACATCTGCGTCAGGCGCTGCGGATCGGCTAGCACCGGCCAGCGCGGGGCTGGATCGGACGCGTTCGTGGCCGGGGGCAGCAGTCGCACCCCACGGTCAGCCGCCAGGGGCGCCGCTTGGGATAGCGCCTCATTCAGCGCATCGGCCAGATCGATCGGACGGCGCGCCAGCGCCAGCGCGTCGATGTCGTGTCGTGCAACGGCCAGCAGATCGTCGATGACGACGCCCAACTGGCGAGCACCATCCACGATGCGTTGCAGCGCCGCGCGGTATTCGGACACGTCATGATCGCGGCCGCGCAGCGTGATCTCGGCCTCTCCTCGGATTGCCGTGGTGGGTGTTCGCAGTTCATGGCTGATGTCGGCAAACAGCTGTCGTCGTCGCGTGTCGGCTTGGCGGAGCGCCTGCAGCGCTCCCTGCAACTCGGCGGTGCGCGCCGCCACTTCAGCCTCCAGGCGCTGGCGCTCCCCAGCCTCACGCGCCTGGTGTACCGCCAGCGCTTCGGCCATGGTGTTCATGCTGCGCGCCACGGCAGCGAACTCGGCATCCCGCTGCGTTGGCACCCGGTGATCAAGACGCCCCTGCTCAAGCGCCTGCGCGCCGTCAGACAGCTGTTGAAGCGGTGCACGCAAGGCCCGAGCGAAATGCAGGCCTATCAGCAGCGCTGCCAACGCAAGCGAAGCCGCCATCGAGAGCCACAGGCCACGGGTCCATGCCATCGAGCGGTCCGCAGCGGCCCGCTTGCGCGTCACCGCAGCAGCCTCCTGGGCGATGGCATCGGCCAGCAATACGGGCAGGTCGCGGCCCTCGGATTGATCAAACACCGCCGACAGCGCGTCCCACGCTTGGCGGGCATCGGCACCGGCGGTGAGAGGGCCAGTGGCAGCAATGGCGCGGGTCAGCGCATCGATGCTGCGGCCAAGCACCGCCAGCACGTCCATCCGCCGGGTCTGATCGAAACGGCCAGCCGGGCTGTCGTCCAGGGCCAAGGCAGCCTCAGACAGCTTGCGCAAGTCGCCCAGTCGCTCATGCAACGCAGCCTGCAACCGGTCGCGTACAACAGGGTCGGCACCCGCACCCTGCTGCAGCTGTGCCACCCACGAGCGTAGTTCCTTCTTGGTGGCTGACAACTCGACAAAGCCCAGCCGGATGTCGCTGGCCAGCCGCCCGCGATGCACCTGAAGCTCGGCTTGGCTGAGCACCCAAACAGCCCCTAGACCCTGCAACACAACGAGTGTGGCCAGGGCAACGAGCGCGACAGCGAGGCGGCGACGAAACATGCAAAGCATTGTCAGCCCAGCTCGGCATCGCGACACGGCGTTCATCGAACGTTCATGCAGCCTTCAGGTGAGATTCAAGCGCAAGCCGTGCAATACCCAGGTGTCGCTGCGCCTGCAGCGTCATCTTCCCAACCCTGCTACCTAGAGCTGAACATGAAAACCCCGCAACTGCTTGCCACGGCCGCCCTGCTCGCATCAATGGCCCCACTGGCCAACGCCACAACCGCCGCACCAGCCGCCGCCGCGACCACCGTCGTCAACAAGGCCATCACCGAGGCTCAGGTGCTGGCGGCACAGCGCGCCTGGTGCCAGGCGCTGGTTGACATCAGCCAGACCAACGAGCGCAGTGGCCAACCTGCGGCAAAGGCCCTGGCCGAACGCGTGATTGACGCAGCCTACGGCTACCAAATGGGTGCCGTGTTGTTCAAGCCCACCCTGACGGTGGCTCCGCAGACCTTCCGTACCACGCGTGCTGGCGCGCTGGCCTACTTCGTGGGCGGCGACACCGCCTTCCCCAAGGACACTGGCTTCGCGTTGAAGGGCTGGACGAAGTGCGAAGTACGCAACGCGGCGGTGTTCATCGCCGGCGACTCTGCCTCGACAATGGGCAACGTGATGATCACCGGCAAAGACGGCAAAGTCACCACGGTCGACAAGACTTGGAAGTTTGTAAAAGACGATGCGGGCAAGCTGCGCATCGTCGTTCACCACTCGTCTCTGCCCTTCAGCGGCTGATCGTCAGCCGATCGACAGGCGTGCCCGCTCAGCGTAGCGGCACGCCCGTCTTGGCCTGAACGGACTCCATCGTCTCTCCAGGGGCCAGCTCCACCACCTTCAAGCCTTGCGGCGTCACGTCCATGACGGCCAGGTCGGTGATGATGCGGTCCACCACCCCCACCCCGGTCAGCGGCAGCGTACAGGCAGGCAGGATCTTCAGGTCGGTGGTGCCATCTTTCTTGCGCGCCACGTGTTCCATGAGCACGATCACCCGCTTGACACCGGCCACCAAATCCATGGCACCGCCCATGCCCTTGACCATCTTGCCGGGGATCATCCAGTTGGCCAGGTCACCCTGGCCGGTCACC
>CAZRRW010000172.1:0-5440 GCA_964602505.1 uncultured Burkholderiaceae bacterium | reverse complement strand
TGTTTTTTCACTCCCCGAGGGAGCCATGAGCGATATCGAAACCCGTGTCAAGAAGATCATTGCCGAGCAACTTGGCGTTGCTGAGGCAGAAGTCACCAACGAGAAAGCCTTCGTGGCAGACCTTGGGGCTGACTCCCTGGACACGGTGGAACTGGTGATGGCCCTGGAAGACGAGTTTGGCATCGAGATTCCGGATGAGGATGCCGAGAAGATCACGACCGTCCAGCAGGCGATTGACTACGCCAACACCCACCAGAAAGCCTGATCCCCGTTCAATGACCCGTCGCCGAGTTGTCGTCACCGGCCTCGGTGTCGTCAGCCCCGTGGGCAACACGGTGGCTGATGCCTGGGCCAACCTGATCGCCGGACGCTCCGGCGTGCAGACCATCACCCGCTTTGACGCAGGTGCTTTCGCCTGCCAGATCGCGGGCGAAGTCAAGGGTTTTGACATCGAACAGTACATCCCCGCCAAGGAAGCGCGGGCGATGGACACGTTCATCCAGTACGGGTTGGCCGCCTCCATGCAGGCCGTGCAGGATGCTGGGCTGCCCACGGGCGACGCGTTGAGCGCCGAGTTGGCAGAGCGAACCGGGTGTGTGATCGGTTCTGGCATTGGCGGGCTGCCCCGAATCGAAGAACAGCACACCGAGCTGACCACCCGCGGCCCGCGCAGGATTTCGCCCTTTTTCGTGCCTTCCGCAATCATCAATCTGATTGCGGGGCATGTCTCAATGCACTACGGCTTCAAAGGGCCAAACCTGGCGATTGCGACAGCCTGCACCACGGGGCTGCATTGCATCGGTGATGCGGCCCGCATCATTGAGTACGGTGACGCGGACGTGATGGTCGCGGGGGGGGCGGAGAGCACGGTGTCGCCGTTGGGCATTGGCGGCTTCGCGGCCATGCGCGCCCTGTCGACCCGCAACGATGACCCCGCTGCAGCCTCGCGCCCCTGGGACAAGGGACGGGACGGGTTTGTGCTGGGCGAAGGCGCAGGCGTGATGGTCCTTGAGGAGTATGAGCACGCCAAACGCCGCGGCGCACGGATCTACGCGGAAGTCGCCGGCTTCGGCATGAGCGCCGACGCGGGCCACATCACCGCGCCCGATGTTGATGGCCCGCGGCGCTCGATGCTGGCTGCGCTGCGCAACGCCCGCATGAACCCGGACGAGGTGCAGTATCTGAATGCCCACGGCACGTCTACCCCGCTGGGCGACATCAATGAGACGAACGCCCTGAAGGCGGCCCTGGGTGACCACGCCCACAAGATGGTGGTGAGTTCTACCAAGTCGATGACGGGGCATCTGCTGGGTGGCGCAGGGGGCCTGGAGTCGGTGATCACGGTTCTGGCCGTGCATCACCAGATGGTGCCGCCTACCATCAACCTGCACGACCCCGACCCGGAATGCGACCTCGACTACTGTGCAAATGAGGCCAGGCCGATGCGGATCGACGCCGCCCTCAAGAACAGCTTCGGGTTTGGCGGCACCAACGGTGCACTTGTGTTCAAGCGGGTCTAGGCCCTTCTGTCCATGCGGCCGGCGCCTGCGGTGACCATACCCTTGCGCCGCTTCGCAGTGTGGCACGCGTGGGTGGCAGTGGCCGGTACGGCGGGATTTCTGTCGCTCTGGTTTGCGCTGGCGCTGGTCGCTCGCCAAGATGCTTCAGGCTTGGCGCCTCTGGGCCTGTTTCAAGGTGCATGGGTGCTGGACCTTCAGCTGTTGGCCTGCTTCGCGACAGGTCTGGTGGCTTGGGTGGCGGCCTTGGCTGGTCTGTGGCAGCGGGATGCGACCACCCTCGCCTGGGACGGGCAGCACTGGACCTTGGACGCCAAGCCCTTGTGCGCGCTGCCCCGTGTCGCGCAGGACGCCGGTGGTGTCCTGTTGCTGATGCTGCGGACCTCTGAGGGCATCCGTTGGGTGCCGGTGACCCGACAGGCTGGCGCCGACTTGCATGCCCTTCGTTGCGCCCTGCTGGCGGGATCGCCGCAAGGCCCCGTTCAGCCATTGAGCCTGTAAGGGGCGCTGACAATCCATGAGCGCTGAGGCGGACGCTCTGTTGGTGGAGCGCGTCAAGCGCGGTGACCAGAAGGCCTTCGAGTTGCTGGTGGTCAAGTACGAACGCAAGATCCACCGACTAATCGGGCGTATGGTCCGTGATGTCGACCTCATTGACGACATCGCCCAGGAAACGTTCATTCGGGCGTACCGGGCTTTGCCCAACTTCCGGGGTGAAGCGGCCTTTTACACCTGGCTATACCGCATTGCGGTCAATACCGCCAAGAAGCAACTGGCCGACCTGGTGAAGGATCCGGTGATCACGGAGGCGGCCCTGGCCGCCTCCCAGGACGAGGAGGATGAAACTTCTTTCCGCAAACCGGAACCAATTTCATCGGAAACCCCGGAAGGCGTTCTGGCCAGCCGGGAAATTGCCGACACCGTCAATCGAGCCATCGAGGCCTTGCCAGCCGAGTTGCGCGAAGCGGTGACCCTGCGGGAGATTGAAGGCTTGAGCTACGACGAGATTGCCGAGGTCATGAACTGCCCGATCGGGACGGTTCGATCGCGCATCTTCCGGGCGCGCGAGGCCATCGCCACCCAACTTCACCCCCTGCTGGGCACCACACAAGGAAAGCGCTGGTAGGCCCCTTCGGGCGCACCCCGCCGCTTGGACGACCATGGAATGGAGTACCCCGTGATCATGAGCCCACATGCCCCGGATCCAGCGGAAGGCCTGAGCCGTCTGGCGGATGGCGAGTTGTCGCCCCGCGAGTTGGACGAACTGCTCGCAGCGTTGGCGGCAGATGGCGAGGCCGGACAACGGGCTCGTCTGGACTGGCGTTGTATCCAGGTGATGGGAGATGCCATGCGCTCTTCCGACCTTTGCAGCGCTGCTCGTCCAGACTTCACGGCCCGGCTCGCGGCCCGGCTGGCACTTGAGCCCGCCCTGCTGGCGCCAACGCCCGCAGCCGACCCAGTGGCGCCGCGGCGACCTGCATCGCGCCCTGCGGCGGTGGAAGCCGCTATCGGGCGCGTTGGTCGTGAGCGCCTGGGCTTGGAAAGGTGGCGTATGGCCGCGGGTTTTGCTAGTGTGGCCGCCGTAGCCGTGCTGGCGGGCTTGGTGGGCTTCAATTTGGGCGGCGAGGGCCAAGGCGAGGGTGTAGGGCTTGCCTCTAGGGCGGGTGTGCCCACCGGTGGCGTGGCCCTGGTGGCCAGTGACGGTCTGGGCTCGGGGCAGGCTCGTGGTGAGGCACTGTCTGCGGCCGACCGAGCCTTGTTGCGGATGGAAGCATCTGCTAGCGCCCGAACCGACCCGGCCACAGGTCTGGCCGCCGTACCCACCACCAGCGGTGTGGTGCTTCGCGATCCCGCGCTCGATGCACAGATCGCCGATCTGATGACGGCGCACCGCCAGTTTGGTGGGGCTGCCGCCTTGGGGCTGCCCTCGGGATTCGCGCGCTCCGCCACGGTGGACCACCCGGCGGGTGTTGGCGTCCAATCAGCCCGCTGACTTCGCGCAGGCTGCCATGTACGCGGCGTCGATGCTTTCCCCGCGCAGGCTTTACATGCCTTGGGCGTTGAGTGGCCTTCGTTCGCCCAAGTCTTGGGTGGCAGTGTCCGCCTTGGCCGCCTTAGTCCTTGGCCTGCACCCGTCCCGGAGTGTGGCGCAGGTGGGTACAGCGCCGTTGGCGGGGTCTTCGGTGAGCCAGGCGCCACTGACCGTTCAGCGTGATCCGCTGGTCGAGGCTCGTGAGTTGCGGAGCTGGCTGACCCGTGTTCACGAGGCGGCGCAGACTCGCAACTACGCCGGAGTTTTTGTGGTCAGCGCTGCCGGGCAGATGTCCAGCTCCCGGCTCCTCCATGTCGTCGACGGAGGACAGCAGTTCGAGCGGATCGATTCGATGGACGGGCAGCGCCGATTGATCTTCCGGCACAACGACTGGGTGCATACCCTCATGCCCGAGAGCCGCCACGCTGTCGTGGAGCAGCGCGAGTCGATGCGGGCCTTCCCTGGGTTGCTGCGCAGCGACTCGGCCCGGCTGGCAGAGCACTACGAGCTGCGCAATCTGGGTATGGAGCGTGTAGCCGGGTTTGACGCGAACGTGCTGCATCTTCGCCCTCGCGATGGCCTGCGCTATGGCTACAAGCTGTGGGCTGAAAAGGCCACCGGGCTGCTGCTGAAGTGCCAGACCCTAGGCCTGCAGGGCGAGGTGCTGGAGCAGGCGGCCTTTTCGGAGCTGACGTTCAACGTGCCGCGGCCGCCCGAGAAGCTCAGCGAGGCCATGAACAAGCTGGATGGCTACCGCGTGGACCGGCCCACCATGACCCGCACCACGGCACAGGCCGAGGGCTGGGCACTCAAGCAGGACCTGCCTGGGTTTCGCAGCGTCGGTTATGTGCGTCGGGCCCAGGTGGGCCAGTGGATCTTCTCGGATGGCCTGGCTACGGTGTCGGTGTTCATGGAGCCGGTCGATAGCGCCAGGCCGAGGCGGGAGGGGCAGTACGCGATGGGCGCCACCCACGGCCTGACCCGCCGTTTGGGCGACACCTGGGTGACCGCCTTGGGAGAGGTGCCTCAGGAGACGCTGCGCGGGTTCATGAATCAGCTCGAACGAAAGAGGTAGTGCGCCGCATAGCCTGGGTGGACGCGCGGCCTGGGACTAGACGAAAGACATCATGAAAGACAAGTCGATGACCAAACGAGTCTGGCTGGCAGGGCTGTTGACGCTGTGTGTGACGGCCGCTGGTGTGGGCTTGCACCTGCCCCTGCACGCACAGTCCAGCGCGGCGGCCGCTGTGCGGGGACTGCCTGACTTTGCGGACTTGGCTGAGCAGAACGCCCCGTCGGTGGTCAACATCCGTACCAGCGAGCGGGTGGTGGCGCGCTCGCCTGGGCAGGGTGGCGGCCCCTCCGACGAGGACATGGCCGAGTTCTTTCGCCGCTTTTTCGGCGTGCCGATGCCGAACGTGCCCCGTCAGGGCCCGCAGAATCCACAGCGACCCCAGCCAAACCAGCCGGGTGAGGAGCAGGAGCGCCCCCGTGGTGTGGGCTCGGGTTTCTTCATCACAGGCGACGGCTTCATCCTTACCAACGCGCACGTGGTCGACGGCGCCGATGAGGTGATTGTTACCCTGACTGACAAACGTGAGCTCAGGGCCCGCATCGTCGGCGCCGACCGGCGCACCGATGTGGCCGTGGTCAAGGTGGAGGGAACAGGCTTTCCAGCCGTGAAGATCGGTGACGTGGGGCGGCTGCGGGTCGGTGAGTGGGTCATGGCCATTGGTTCGCCATTTGGGCTGGACAACACCGTGACGGCCGGCATCGTGAGCGCCAAACAGCGTGATACAGGCGATTTCCTGCCCTTCATCCAGACCGACGTCGCCGTCAACCCGGGCAACTCGGGCGGCCCCCTCATCAATCTGCGTGGCGAGGTGGTCGG
>CAZRRW010000171.1:0-5504 GCA_964602505.1 uncultured Burkholderiaceae bacterium | reverse complement strand
TCGAAGGAGCCGCCACCTCAGCTCACGCGTTCAACAGACTTCGGGACATCGCCCTTGAAGATCGCACGCGCGATCTCCACCTGCACAAAGCTCTCTGTCGTTGTTCTAACGTTAAGTCCATCACTCCACTCGTGATAGCTCTTCTGCGCTCTCTTGACGCCGTCGATACATGAGGCGACGATCGCGGGTCTTGATACGGCTCGGGTCATACTGCTTCGCCTAATTGGCAAGAGGTTGTATGGATGAAAGATTCTTCATATTTGACACGATCGAGTGAAATACGACTCCTGAATGAAGAGCCCACTGACTTCTCCTCGAACTGCGGCTGACCTTGCGAGAGCACTCGATCCCATCGAAGACAGATAGACCTCCAGATATTCGATATCGAACGTACCCCGGGCCCGCCCGCGCAGGTACTGGCTGAACCAGTATGCCCGCCACCGCCACGGCATTGGTGTTGCCCGATTTAAGCTGAGCCACCCGAAGCATGGCTGGTAATGCTGTAGCAGCTCAACCGACACGTCGAAGAAGTGTTCATCCAGGCGAACGACGCGGCGAACCAACACGCCTTGCCGTGGTCGATCTACTTCCACCTCACCCAGAAAGTCGATCCCAGGACGTAAGTCCGGCGCCCTGAACCACTGGTCGTGCTTCACACCACGCAACCAAGCAGCCAGCACCTGAACGGCAGCGTCCGACCGTACATGCGGCACTACGGTGACTTCTCTCGGCAGATTCACATCTAGCGCTGCGGCGCGGCGCGCCCCAAGCTCGGCGTCGATGGTTTCCTTATGGGCCGCGCGGTCGTTCATTTCAGTCGACTGGGTAATAGGCTGAGTCAACCAAACCCTGGGGCAGCGCCGTTGACGCGTGGGATCGCCTACCTTGCCCAGGTTTGCGTTTGGCCCAGCGTCAGGCCATTCTTTGAACAGCCGCCGGAGGCGGGCCATGGTCAAGATGTCGCAGACATCGGGCTCCACACAGCCAATCAGTACGCTAGCCCAGGGAAACAGAGCACGAAGCTCTGCAGGAGGAAGCTCCGGGCCGTCCTCGACAAGCAATGGGTTTCGGGGCAATTCATACGCTGGCCATTTGGGCCTATCGGAAACGGCTTTTGGGATGTGGCGATCAACCAGCACGTCCACCGCTGGGGTCGCCGCAGCATGGAAGGCCGCATGGCTGATGGGCCTGGCCGCAACAGCGACCAAGCACTCATGAGGCAGCGCATAAATCTGCAGCATGAATAACGCCCTGCCCTTCAGGTGAAGCCAATCGAGTTGACCCCGCCGCCTTTGGCGGCTTGCTCCTGCGCCAGGGCTTCGATCCATTCGTCCACTCCCGCAGTGCTCCTTAGCGCTGCGAAGCGGCGCTGCACATTGGCAAAGTCGCCAGGCGTCAGTTCGTCCAGCCGCCCCAATCTGAAGGACTGGTCAGCAGTCAAGCGTAGACCGCAAGACGCTGTGGGGTTGTTGATGTCGCCCATACCTCGCTGCGCCAGATGGCTCACCAGCAGGTCCTCCCGCTGTGCTGCGGTCAATGGCTTCAGTGTCAAGCGGAACATGAACCGACGCATCAACGCGGCATCGAGCACTTCCAAATGATTGGTGGCACAGATCAGAATGCCCTGAAAGCGCTCAATGTGCCTCAAGAACTCAGCCGTCACCGCCTTGTAGTGACGTCCGCCCTCCTCAGTACGGCTGGCTAGCAGGCTGTCCGCCTCATCGATCAGCAGCACTTGGCTTGTCGGGTCTACCTCGCTGAACAGGCGCACAACATTTCGCTCGGCTTCGCCGAACCACATGCTGTTGATGTCTGCCGCCGTCCGCACCACCAGGCTCCTGTCGCTGAGCTTGGCCAAGTGGTGGGCGAACTGGGTCTTGCCGGTGCCAGGTGGTCCGCCCAGCAGCAGCGTCCCACTGCTCGCTCGAGCGAGGGCCTGTTCGACTTGTTGCAAGCTGATGGGGCCTTGGGCATTCACCAAGTCCGTGCGATACCCAGTGGTCGCTCGTACGTCCATCACCCCGACACGACGGTACATGACCTTGAGCGAACGCTCAAGCTGCCCAATCACCAGCTCGTCTAGTTCACGTTGATGGTCAGCCGCTTGATAGGGGTTGACTGATGCAGGAGCTGCAAGCTGCGCCCAGCGGGCGGCTGTCGTCAGTAGCCCAGCCGATACGTCCTCAAAGCTGGCAGCTCGCGCGATGGCATCTGCCGACACCCCAAGGGGGCCTAAGTATTGCTCGGCAAACCGCTGCCGGAGTTTGTAGCTTGGCCGTGGGAACTCAAGAACGCAAGTGAAGCGGCGTAGGTATGCCCGGTGGACATGATCAATCTCATTAAAGATCCAGACGACGGGACGGCGATTGGTTTCGAGTAGCTTGTTCAACCAAGCCTTGCTGCCAGAACCTTGCTCGCCGTCAGAGTCGCCCCCGCCGAGGAGGAAGAGAAAAGGGTTTCTGGGGAACACGTCCTCAGCCTCGTCCAGCACCAGCACGGAATCGTGGGCCTCGGCCAGCAGGCTTTGCGACAGCAACAAGTCTCTCAAGCGATCTTTTCGCTTACCTTCTTGTTCTGCCAAGTCACCACTGGTACTGCCAACCTCAAACGCTGCGAGGCCACACTGCCGGGCCAGCCATTGCGCGCAACTGGTCTTGCCGGTGCCTGGCGGGCCATATAGCAGGATGTTGACACCTATCTCGCCTTGCCGGGCAGCGCGCTCCAGCATGCGCGCAGCCTCTTGCACTGTCTTGGTTAACTTGCCCCAGTTCAAGTCGGCGTTGTCGGGTAGCGACGGCAAAGCACTGAAAACCAACTTACTGAGGGACGTCAGATCTGACGCTGGTGTCGCCAGGACCGTCCGCCCAATCCCGGTGGTGTGGAGCAGGTCTTCAAAATCGGTGTGCCGACTCGGTTGACCGTAGGCACGGATCTCCAACACACCGGACCGCAGTAAGCGATACGCCGATGGCATAGAGGTTGCACTGTCCGCGGCTCCGGCGACACCATCAGACGGCAGTGAAGCGGCATGCAGCAGTTCTGCGGCATCTAGGCCCGACTGTGAAGCCTGTGCAAATGCATCTTTGCTGATGTCGCCATTGACCAGCGCCCAAAGTAGCCGCAGATGGACACACTCGAGTGGCTCCAGCTTCAGCGATGAGGACAACAGCTCGATGTTGCGAAAACCAGTAGCCGCAAGATGCTGCAAGCCACGTTCGACAAAGCGGGTCAGTTGCTTCTGCATGGCATCTAGCAGCGCCACGTCTTCTGGCTGTTCACTCTCCAGTAGGCGGCACAGCCAATCGTCGCCATCGCTACTGCGCAGCGCCTTGGCAACGCGATGACGTTTCGCTCGAAAGTCGGCCAAGAGTACTTCTTTGTCGGTGGGACACGTCAAGTTCGCACGAGCGCTGGAGCCCGAGTGGCTGTAGGTGGGGTCATGTAAGTGCGCACCGGCAACCACAGCCGATTCAGATGACCTAAGCCACTCTGGTGCGTCGAGTAGCTCGTCTTCAGGCAAATCGTCCTGGTCATCCGGGTCGCCCACATCAGGGAAGCCGTCGGGGTACTGAAGAATCGGCTCAAGCAGGTCTTTGCCAGCGGTGTACAGCTCCAAGGGACAGGACAGGAGGGCTGGAATGAGAGCCTTGACTAGATCCTCATTGAGATGAAGCGATCGATTGCGCTGGAAGGCATATCGGGTCGTCGCCAGGATGACTCGTCGAACCTCCGCATTGGCGGTATCGCGGCGTGAAAGGGGACTGCCCAAGTTCATCTGTGACTTAGCAAGCTTCTTGATGGGTCTGCGCATGACATCTCCTTTGATGCGCAAATTGTTTGAGGTGGTACGACGTTTCGCGTCGCGATCGACAGCTCTTGATCACGTCGCATCAATCAGCAAGTCCGCTAGCGACCACGTCAGAATCAGACCGTGACCGCTATGAGCAAGCCATTCACCCTGTTCGACTTCAGCGACCCAGCGGCTGTGGCCCAGTGGGCGGCGGTTGACGACCGGGTGATGGGTGGCGTCTCCCGAAGCCGCCTGCGGCATGACCCGGCGGGCTACGCCGTCTTTGAGGGCAACGTCTCGCTGGAACAGAACGGTGGCTTTGCGTCGGTCCGCTCAACACCTGCCAATCTGGGCGCTCCGGGGACGCAGACTCTTGTGATTGACGTTCGCGGCGACGCCAAGCGGTTCAAGATCAACCTGCTGACCGACGATGCCTTTGACGCCATCAACTACCAAGTCGGCTTTCTGGCGGAGACCGCTTGGCAAACGCACTACATCCCCTTGACTGCCTTCCGGGCAACGTTCCGTGGCCGGGAGGTGCTCGACGCGCCGCGGCTGGATGCCGCGAACATCCGCCGTGTCGGCCTGATGGTCTCGGACCGGCAAGTGGGGCTGTTCGCGCTGGACGTACGGCGGATCGGGCTGGCTTAGCGGCCACGCCATTGGCTTCGGCAGCGGGCCATGTCTATCTCAGAGGGCGATTGCGCTGACGAAGCGACGGTCGCTGTCCACGCCACTTCAGGCGATCTCTGATTCGAGTCCTGAGGTTTCTGTACGGTGGCTTCGGTACTGCGAAGCCTCCGTAGCGCTTGATCTCCCAAAGACAGAAGGCAAGCAACGTAACGCCAAAGACGCTCAGCCCAATCAGCACCGAAAGTGTGTCGAACCTACTCATGACAGATTCCCCCTTTCTTGTTTGAGTGGATTTGCTCGATCGATGGGTCTGCCATACGCCCAGATAGCGGCTGGTGCACGGTCAGAGGATGTCGCGGGACGGATGGGGCCAGTTGGCCACCGGCGAGGTGAGGTTTAGGTGTGTTCATGTCGTCACATTGCCTGAGGTCGCCCGCAAAACAACCCCCTCCAATGCAGATTTCTTCAACCTGACTGGCGCGTGCCGATCTTGATCGGTCCTTGCCGGTCTCGGTGGCGGTGGTGGTTCCGGTTCCGATGGAATTGGGTGGCCAGGGTATTCGGCAGGCTCCTGCTGGCCCAGGAGCTGGCTAAACCGCTGCCTAGTGACCGACAGCGACTCCTGCCTGATTGCAGTCAGACTAGCTGATCTGGTTCGCAGATCAAGCGGAAATAGCCATTCGATCAGAATTTCTTCGCCGAAATAGCCGTTCGATCAGACTTTGTTGTGCCGGGCGCGGCATTGCGCGTGTTCGATCGGAGGGCTACGGCGCGAAGGCGGCAATTGGGTTGATCGCATCTACCCCATCGCCTCAACCGCTTTCATCAGCCCGGTTGCAGATGCAGGCCATGGATGGTTTCCGACCAACACAACATTGCCCTGGAAATGACCCAGGTTCCACTGACTGATATGCCTCGCATGGGATACCTTGTGCAGCATCACTGCCGCAGCAGTAAGTTCCTTGACTTTTGCCTCATCGGGTTGCGGATGGAGGGTACGACCAACTGATGCGCAGCAGTGTGACCTAGGGAAGGTCTGCACAACCGCTGATCTGAGCAGTTATGCGGTGTGATTTGTTGG
>CAZRRW010000170.1:0-5549 GCA_964602505.1 uncultured Burkholderiaceae bacterium | reverse complement strand
CAGGCGGATGGCCGGCGCCGGGCCGATGCCCATGATCTCGGGCGGCACGCCCACCACGGCGGCGGCGGCCACGCGGGCCAAGGGCTTGCGGCCAGTGCGGGCCTGCCACTGCTGCGCGGCCTGGGCATTGGCCACCACGGCAGCGGCGGCGGCGTCGGTGAGGGCCGCACTGTTGCCGCCGGTTTGCACACCGCCCTTGAACACGGTGCGAAGGCCCGCCAGCACCTCGGGCGGCGTGGGGCGGGGGTGGGTGTCGCGGTCGGCCACCAGGGGGCTGCCGTCCTTGGGTTTCTTGCCACTCAGCCTGAGTTGGCGGGGCTTGTAGCCCTCCAACTCAAACACCTCGTCTTGCACCGGGGTGATTTCGCCCTCAAACCAGCCGGCCTGCTGGGCGGCCACCGCCTTGGCAAACGAGCCGGCGGCAAAGGCGTCAACCGCCTCGCGGGTGATGCCGTACTTCTGCGCCAGGTTCTCGGCCGTCTGGATCATGCTGATGGCCGCTGCCGGGTCGGTGAGGGCCTCCCACATGTAGTCCTTGAACTGGATGGGCGAGCCCAGGCGAAAACCACCGCGGTGCTCAAACATGGCCATGGGGTTGCGGGTCATGCTCTCGGTGCCCACCAGCAGGGCCAGCCTGGCGGCCCCGGTGGCCATCTGCTCGCCCGCCTGGCGAAACAGCTCAAAACCCGTACCGCAAATGCGCTGCACATTGAGCGCAGGCACCACCTGGAGCACCCCGGCATACAGCCCAATGTGGCGGGCCACATAAAACTGGTCAAACCCGCCTGGGGCCATGTTGCCGGTGATCACGCTGTCCACGTCCACCGCGCTCACTTGTGCCCTGGCCAGCGCCGCCTTGGCGGCCTTGATGCCCAGGTCGATCGGGTTGGCGTCGGCAAACGCCCCCATGTAGTCCACCATGGGGGTGCGCAGGGCGTCGAGGATGAAGGCGCCATGAGGGCCTTCGAATTGTTGAAACAAGCCTTGTGACATCTGCTGCTCCTGCCTTCAGGCCTTGCTGACCTTGGCCGCGCGCCCTTCCAGGAAGGCGCGCACCCGCTGCTTGGCCGCCTCGTCCCCCTGGGCAATGGACGACATGAGCGACTCCACGAACAGGCCGTCGGCCGCCGACAGGTCGGCAATGCGGGGCAGGGCCTGGGTGATGGCGTAGTTGGACAGGGGTGCGTTCTGGGCCACCTTCTGCGCAATCTTCAAGGCCTGGACCAGGCCTTCGCCGTCGGCCACCAGGTAGTTGCTCAGGCCAAAGGCCTGGCCATCATTGGCGTCAAACACACGGCCGGTGAGCATCATGTCGGTCATCCGGGCCACACCCAGCAGGCGCGAGATGCGCACCGAGCCGCCACCCCCCACAAAAATGCCGCGGGTGCCCTCGGGCAGGCCGTAGAAGGTGCTGGCCTCGGCCACCCGCAGGTGGGCCGTGCTCGCCAGCTCCAGCCCGCCGCCCACCACCGCTCCATGCAGCACCGCGATCACCGGCACCGGGCCAAATTGAATGGCGTCAAAGCAGGCATGCCAGCTGCGCGAATGGGCCATACCCTCCGCCACGTTGCGTTCGCTCACTTCGCTCAGGTCAAGCCCGGCGCAGAAGTGCTGCCCCTCACCCGACAGGACCACCACCTTGGCCCAGGGCAAGGCTGTGGGCAACTGCACCCACAGGGTGTGGATCTGCGCCAGCAGTTCGTCGCTGATGCTGTTGCGCTTGGCCGGGCGGTTGAGCCGTACATGCAGCACCGGACCCGCCTGCTGCAACTGCAGCATGGACAAGTGGGCCAGCGCGGGCGGCGGCGTGAGGGTTTCAAAGGTGTCTGACATGTCTCATCCTGGTTCTGGTCTGGTTCTGTGGTGGCGGCATGGCGCCATCAAAGAGTGATGACCGCCGCGCCGCCGGCATACAAGGCCTCCACCTCTGCCGCGCGGCGCTGCAGGGTGAGGCGCTGGTTGATGTAGCCCTTGTCGGTGATTTCGCCGGCCGCCAGGCTGGGCGCGTCGGGCATGAGCAGCGCACGTGTGGGTGTTTGCGACGAGCCCCCGCCCTCGGCCTTGAGGGCGCGCAGGGCGGCTTGCACCTGCGACCGCACCTCGTCGGCGGGCCGCTTGCGCGCGGGCTCGGTCAGGAACACCAGGCAACCGATCTCACTGCGGTCATGCCCGGTGATCACCACGTCCTGCGCAATCGGCGCGCCACCACTCACCTGATTCAGGGCCGTGACCACCCGCAGACGCAGCGTGCCCACGCTCACCCAAGTGCCACTGGTGAGTTTGAAGTCCTCGGCCACCCGGCCGTTGAAGACGATGCCGCTGGCCGGGTCGCCTTCGGTCAGGAAATGTCCCGCGTCGCCAATGCAGTAGTAGCCGTCTTCGTCAAACGCGTCCTGCGTGGCCTGCGGGTTGTTGCGGTAGCCCGGAAAGATGTTGGGCCCGCGAACCCTCATCTCGAGCTTGCCCCCGTTCGGTACAAACTTCACCTCCGCGCCCGGCATGGGCAGGCCAATGACGCCCGCGCGGTCGAGCCGCCAGTTGGCAAAAGTGATGGCGGGTGCCGTCTCGGTGCTGCCCCAGGAGGTGGTCATCCACACCGGCTGGCCGCACACCTTGGCCGACAGGGCCTCCAGCCGCTGCCAGGTGGCCGCGGGCATGCCCGCACCGGCATAGAACAGCATGCGCAGCTGGCCAAAAAAGCGGCGGGCCAGGTCCAGGTCGGCTTCCAGTGCGGGCAGCATCATGTCGTAGCCGCGCGGCACGTTGAAGTAAACGGTGGGCTGCACCGTGCGCAGGTGGGCAATGGTCTTGTCCACCAGGCCGGGCATGGGGCGGCCATCGTCGATGTACATCGTGCCGCCATGGCACAGCACCATGTGGGTGTTGTGGTTGCCGCCAAAGGTGTGGCTCCAGGGCAGCCAGTCCAGCAGCACCGGCTTTTCAGTGGTCAGAAAGCGCAGGGTCTGCGCCAGCATCTGCTGGTTGGCGCAGAGCATGCGGTGGGTGTTGATCACAACCTTGGGCGTCCCCGTGGAGCCTGAGGTGAGCAGGTACTTGGCGTGGGTGTCGGGCGTGACTTGGGCAAACGCTTGCATGACGGCCGGCGTCTCGGTGGTGGCCGCCAGCGCGGCAAAGCTCAGCGCGCCGGGTACGGCCTGTGCCACGACTTCGGCCTCACCGCTGAATACGGCGACGGGCTTGTCGGTGGCCTTCTGGTACAGGCTGGTGTACGCACCCCCGTAGATCGCTGCATCACTCGCGTACACCAATGCCGGGTCCAGCGCCTGAAGAATGGCGTGGATGCGCCCATAGTCCCCGCCCGCGAGCCGCGTGTAAGCACTGCTCACGGTGCAAACTGCGCGGCCAATGTGCATGCCCGCGAGCAGCAGCACCAAGTGGTCAAGCGCGTTGTCTGACAGCACAACGATGGGTTTGCCTTCGGCCAAGTTCAGGCTCAGCAGCCCCTGGCCCACCGAGCCCACTTGGCCGCGCAGTTGCGCCCAGGTGAGCTCCCTCCACCCGCCACTGGGCTTGGGCTCGGCAAAGGCCACCCGGTCGGGGGTTTCGGCGGCCCAGCGCTCCAGCCACTCCCCCACGCAGCGGGCATAGGGCTCCAGGGGCTCTGGGTGGCGCAGCACAAAGCTGCCACCGCCCAGCTGTTCCACAGCCACCGCCTTCGGGGCGATGAGCGTGGGGTCGGTCAAAAACGTGTCGGCCATGTCGTGCCCTTGCCTGTGTTGCTTGTCTCCATACAGAAGTGTATGGCAACATCCGGGCTGATGCCCAAGAGCCCCACATCTGCCGCGCCGGGCGGCGTGCCCCAGCTGAGCCCCAAGGACTGGGTGGACGCGGCCATGGCCGTGCTGGTGGACCAGGGCATTGACCATGTGCGGGTGGACGTGCTCGCCAAGCAGCTGGGCGTGACGCGGGGCAGCTTCTACTGGCACTTCCGCGACCGCGAGGACCTGCTGCGTCGCGTGCTGCAGGCTTGGAGCGAACGCACCACGGCGCAGCTGACGGAGCGGCTGAAGCAGGCTCGCGACAACCCGCTGGAGCAGTTGCAGGACCTGGCCTCGCTGCCCCACCGCGGGCGGGCCGCTGCCAAGGCCGCGCGGATTGAGCTGGCCATCCGCGCCTGGGCAAGGCGCGACGCCGAGGCCGCCGCCGTGCTGCAGGCGTCTGACGCGGCGCGCATTGGCTACCACCAGCAGGTGTTTGAAGCCTTGGGCTTTGCCGAGGCCGAGGCCAAGGCGCGGGCCTATCTGCTGTACGGCCACGAGGTGGCCGAGTCGCTCATGCCGCACGGCACCCCGCAGGACATCGACACTCGCAAAGCCCTGCTGCTCGGCTTGCTGACCCAGCGTCTGGCTGCCAGCTGATCTGTTCAGCTGGGGCTGCGCCGTGTGGCGCATGGGTTGGATGGTGCCCCCGACAAGATTCGAACTCGTGACCTTCGGTTTACAAAACCGCTGCTCTACCAGCTGAGCTACAAGGGCGTGGACTGAATTCTAGGGAGCCCAATGGGGCTGCCCTTGCGCGCCGCCTCGGGCTACTTCACGCGCTTGAGCGCTGGCTTCTTGCCACCGCCTCTGGGTGGAACAGGGGGCGATGGCGGGGACGCATCGTCACTGGCGGCCGCACCGCCCGCCTTCGCCTCGCCGTCGGCCAGACGAAGGCTGGCCTTGCCCGTGCGGGGCTTGTGGGGTGCGCTGCCCTCTGCAGGTGCAGCGCCAGGGGCTGGCACCGCCATCAGCCCCGGTGCCGTGGCGGCGGGCGCCTCAGCGGGTGAATCGGCGACCTGGTCCACGCCGCCGCGGGCGGGCACCGTCTGCGGCACCGGAAACGCCATGCCTTGGCCGTTCTCTCGGGCGTAGATGGCGACCACGCGGTCGATGGGCACGTGGATGTCACGTGCCACACCAGCAAACCGGGCCTTGAAGTCGACCGAATCGTTGCTGATCACCAGGCCACTGGTGGCGTCGAACCCGATGTTCAGGACGATCTCGCCGTTCTTCACATACTCCACCGGCACACGCACGGTGTCGTCCACATACACCGCGATGTAGGGCGTGAAGCCGTTGTCGGTGCACCATTCGTACAGGGCACGCAGCAGGTACGGCCGAGTGGACGCGATCTGCTCGGGGCTTTGGATCATGGCCAGCAGGGTGCCAAGGGCGCGTGACGGTGGTGGCGTGCAGCCCAGGCCGCGCTTACTTGCGCATCACCTTTTCGCTGGGAGTGAGTGCCTCGATGTACGCGGGGCGCGAGAAGATGCGCTCGGCGTACTTGAGAAGCGGTGCGGCGTTCTTGGACAGGTCGATGCCGTAATAGTCCAGCCGCCACAGCAGCGGGGCGATGGCCACGTCCAGCATGGAGAACTCCTCGCCCAGCATGTACTTGTTCTTCAGGAAGATGGGCGACAGCTGGGTCAGGCGGTCACGGATGCTGTTCTTCGCCTTCTCGATGGCCTTCTCGTTCGGCTTGTTGACCCGCGTCTCCAGGGTGGACACGTGGGTGAACAGCTCTTTCTCGAAGTTGAACAGGAACAG
>CAZRRW010000169.1:3988-5553 GCA_964602505.1 uncultured Burkholderiaceae bacterium | reverse complement strand
GAGCGGCTTTTCGCAACGAAGCCTGCTGCTGGCCCTGCCCTCGCTGGCGGTGCTGGCCAGCTTCGCGCTGCCTACCCTGCGGCGCGCCGTCACTGCATTTGTTGACTGGTTCAGCCTGCTGTTCTTCTCGGGCTGTCTGCTGGTCATTTGGGTGTACTGGCTCGCCATGCAAACCGATGCACTGCCCACACAGGCCAACACCATTGCCAAGCTGGCGCCCGGTTTTCAGGCGTCGTTTCAGTGGCCCGCTCTGCTCGCGGCCAGCGCTGCCCTGCTGGCCTGGCTGGCCGTGGTGCGCTGGCGTGTAGGGCGCCACCCAGCCGTGCTGTGGAAGAGCCTGGTGCTGGCAGCCAGTGGCGTCATTGCGGGTTGGCTCACACTGATGAGCCTGTGGCTGCCGGCGCTGGACTATGCGCGGAGCTATCGCACCATCGTCAACAGCCTCACGGTCAACCTGCCAGCTGGTCAATGTGTGGCCGCCCCCACCCTCAACGCAGGCCAGCGTGCAGCGCTGGCCTTCTACAGCGGCCGCACCAGCCTGCGCGACGGCGAATTGGCAACCGAGAGCACCTGCCCCTGGCGCATCGTCGTGACCTCCGCCAAACGCAATCTGGCGTCAGACGTGGCAGAGCCTGGATGGCAACGCCGCGCGGCCATGCGCCGCCCAGGTGACCGGGACGAACTCTGGTTGCTGGATCAGCGGGTCAAGACACCCTGATCCGCCGGGGCAGCGCCCTCGGCACCGGCTGGCCCCAGGCGAACCCGTGCTGTAGGCAGCAGGGCCCTGAAGGTCGAGCCCTGGCCTGGCGTGCTGTCGATCTGCAGTTCGCCACCGTGGCGTAGAAGCACGTGTTTGACGATCGCCAGCCCAAGGCCCGTGCCACCCGTCTCACGAGAGCGGCTGCGATCCACCCGATAGAAGCGCTCGGTCAAGCGCGGCAGGTGTTCGGGTGCGATGCCCACCCCGCTGTCCCGGACCGACAGGGCCCAGTGGCCCTCGTCATGCGGCGCCCAGCGCACCTCCACCAGGCCGTCATCTGGCGTATGCCGGATGGCGTTGCTGATGAGGTTGGACAAAAGACTCAGCAGCTCGGCCTCATTACCAGCGATCTCGGTCAGGGCGCCGTGCGGCTGATCAAACCGGAACCGGATGTCATGACGGCCATGCGACAACGCACTGGCTTCCAGCTCCGCCTGAGACTGCAGCGCCGACACCGACACCCAGTGATCGGTCGGCGGCAGCGATGCACCCTCCAGGCGGGCCAGGGTCAGCAGATCGGCCACCAGCGTCTGCATGCGCTGCGTTTGCTGGCGCATCAGCCCCAGGTAGTGCTGGCGGTCTGCCTCTGGAACCGGGATGGTGGCGAGCGTCTCCACAAACCCAGACAGCACCGTCAGCGGCGTGCGCATCTCGTGCGACACGTTGGCCACAAAATCCTGGCGCATGCGGTCAGCCCGCTCACGCTCGGTGACGTCGTTGCTGAGCATGAGGCGGCGCCCATCGCCGTAGGCATGCATCTGCACCGCGATGGTGCCCACACCCGGGCGGTGCAGGAGACAGCCGT
>CAZRRW010000169.1:1261-3978 GCA_964602505.1 uncultured Burkholderiaceae bacterium | reverse complement strand
CGGCGGGCGACTGCAGAAAGCTGACAAAGACCGGGTCGCGGATCAGGTGTTGGACATGCTGCAGTCGGTCCCGCCGGGGATCCAACCCAAAGTGCGACGCCGCAGTGGCGTTGCACCATTCGATACGGCCTTGCGGATCCAGCAGCAGCACCCCATTGGGCGAGGCCTGGATCGCCTCCAGAAACTGCTGGTGCAGGGCCTGCTGGCGCTCGATCTCGCGCTCGCGCAGGAGCAGGCTGCGGTGGATACGCTCTCCCAGCTCGGCCCAAAGCCCACGCAAGGAATGTGGTGCCGCTGCGGGCTCCATGCGATCGGCGCGGCGAGACGCGTCCAGGCGCAGCCACTCCGTGAGCTCGCCGAGGCGAGCCCTGGTGAGCGCGTAGACCAGGGCAGCCACGCCCACGCCACCTGCTGCTGCACCGGCAGCGGCACCCCAAGGGGCTGGCCACAGCCATGCGCCCAATAGCGCGCCGAGGGTTGGCGCGGCCAAGGCCACCAGAATCACGAGCCACATGACCGCAGCTTACTGCGAGGGCTCACGGCGCGTGTCAGGCGGCAAGCCGGTAGCCCACGCCTCGCACGGTTTCGATGGCCGACTCACGCCCCGCCACGCTCAGGGCCTCCCTCAGGCGCTTCACGTGCACATCGATCGTGCGTTCCTCGATGAACACCTGGTCGCCCCACACCTTGTCGAGCAGTTGCCCGCGGCTGTGTACCCGCTGCGCGTGGGTGAGAAAGAAGTGCAGCAGCTTGAACTCGGTGGGGCCAAGCTTGATGGCCTGTTCGCGGCCATCGGCCATGAGGGCCGTGACCCGGTGGGTGGACGGATCGAGCTTGATGCCCGCCGCCTCCACTGGCAACTCTGCCGACTGCGGCGCGTTGCGGCGCAGCAAGGCCTTGATGCGAGCCATCAGCTCACTGGGCGAAAAGGGTTTGGTGATGTAGTCATCCGCCCCGGCGTCCAGCCCAGCCACCTTGTCTGCTTCGTCGCCCTTGGCGGTGAGCATGATGATGGGCAGGCTACGGGTGCGCGGGTTCATCCGCCAGCGCCGTGCCAGCGTAGCACCAGAGGCACCCGGCAGCATCCAGTCCAGCAGCACCATGCCCGGCAGCGCCTTGTCGATGCTGGCCTGCGCCGCAATGCCATCACCCACCACCTCAGGCTCGAAGCCCGCATGCCGCACATTGACGGCAATCAACTCGGCGATGGCCGGTTCGTCCTCAACGATCAGAACGCGGGTCATGCCAGTGCATCAGCCCGGTCAGTTGATTACCGAGGCCACCTCTTCCGGGGTGGCATGGCGCACGTCCGCGCCGCTGACGACGTAGATGGTCAGCTCGGCCAGATTCTTGGCGTGGTCGCCAATACGCTCCACCGCCTTGGCCACGAAGATCAGGTCGATGCACTGCGAAATGGTGCGTGGGTCTTCCATCATGTGTGTTGCCAGCTTGCGCATGAAGCCGTCGAACTCGTGGTCGATCTGGTCATCCTCTTTCAGGATGGAGGCCGCCGCGAGGACATCCAGGCGTGCAAAGGAATCGAGTGACTTGCGCAGCAGACGAAGCGCTAACTCCGACTCGACCCGCAGGTCGCTGTAGCCGATGGACAGTCGGGACCCGTCCGCAATCAGGTTGCGAGTCAGCCGGGCAATCCGTGCTGCTTCATCGCCCGCTCGCTCGAGGTTGGCCGTGGCCTTGGAGATGGCCACCAGCAAACGCAGATCGCGCGCGGTGGGCTGGCGCTTGGCAATGATGGCCGACAACTCCCGGTCGATGTCCACCTCGGCGCGGTTGACCTTGTCCTCAATGGCCAGCACCTGCTCCACCGCCGAGGCATTCATCTGGGACAGGGCCGACATGGCCGTGGCCAACTGGGCTTCGACCATGCCGCCGAGTTCCATCACCCGTGTCGACACCGAAGTCAGCTCGGCGTCGAACTGGCTGGAAAGGTGCTTGTCGGTCATGTTCATTGACTGCTCCTGTTGAGACCGCACATCAACCGAAACGTCCGGTGATGTAGTCCTCGGTTTCCTTGCGCTTCGGCTTCATGAAGATGTCGTCGGTCTTGCCGAACTCCATCAGTTCGCCCAGGTACATGTAGGCGGTGTAGTCAGATACCCGTGCCGCCTGCTGCATGTTGTGCGTGACGATGGCGATGGTGTAGTCCTTTTTCAGTTCGTGGATCAGCTCTTCCACCTTGCCAGTAGAGATTGGGTCCAGCGCCGAGCAAGGCTCGTCAAGCAACAACACCTCGGGCTTCACGGCGATGCCTCGGGCAATGCACAGGCGCTGCTGCTGGCCACCCGACAGGCTGTTGCCAGACTGCTGCAGCTTGTCCTTCACCTCGTTCCACAGGGCCGCCTTTGACAGGGCCCATTCCACGCGGTCGTCCATGTCCTTCTTGGACAGGCTCTCGAACAGCTTCACGCCGAAAGCGATGTTGTCGTAGATCGACATCGGGAAGGGCGTGGGCTTCTGGAACACCATGCCAATCTTGGCGCGGATGAGCGAGATGTCCATCTCAGTGGTCAGCAGGTTCTCGCCACCAAAGAGGATCTCGCCTTCCGCGCGCTGCTCCGGGTACAACGAATACATGCGGTTGAACGTGCGCAGCAAGGTGGACTTGCCGCAACCGGAGGGGCCGATGAAGGCGGTGACCTGACGGTCGGCGAGGTCGAGACTGACGTCCTTCAGCGCGAGAAATTTGCCGTAGTAGA
>CAZRRW010000169.1:0-1251 GCA_964602505.1 uncultured Burkholderiaceae bacterium | reverse complement strand
AGGCGATGGTGAGGTCGTGCAGCGCCTGGCTGTCGCCGTAGTAGAAGTTGAGGCCTCGGATCTTCATCCGGGCCTGGCCCTCGATGGGCACGGAAACGGTGCTGGCCATTGAAACTCCCCTCAAAGCTTGTTGCGGAACAACACGCGTGCCGCGATGTTGAGCGCCAGAACGCCCATGGTGATGATGAACACGCCAGCCCAGGCCAGCTTCTGCCAGTCAGCAAACGGGCTCATGGCGAACTTGAAGATGGTGACCGGCAGGTTGGCCATCGGCTTGCTCAGGTCAGAACTCCAGAACTGGTTGGACAAGGCGGTGAACAGCAGGGGTGCCGTCTCGCCCGCAATGCGCGCCAGCGCCAGCAGCACGCCAGTGATGACGCCTGCGCGCACCGCCTTGAGGGTGATCGCCAGGATCATCCTGTACTTGGGCGCACCCAGCGCAAAAGCCGCCTCACGCAGGGCGGGCGGCACCAGTTGAAGCATGTTCTCGGTGGCACGCACGACCACCGGAATGACGATCAAGGCCAGCGCCATGATGCCCGCCCAGCCAGAAAAGCCGCGCATCGGTGCGACGATGATGGCATAGACAAACAGGCCCACCACGATGGAGGGTGCCGACAGCAGGATGTCGTTGACGAACCGGGTCACATTGCCCAACCAGTTGCGCTGGCCATACTCGGCCAGATAGATGCCTGCCAGGATGCCAATCGGCGTACCGATGGCTGTGGCCGTGAGCACCATGACGGCTGAACCGTAGATCGCATTGGCCAGGCCACCGCTTGGGGAATTGGGCGGCGGCGTCATCTCGGTAAAGGTTGCATACGACAGGCCACCGATACCCAGGTAGAGCACCTTGGCCAGAATCCAGAACAGCCACACCAGGCCGAACGCCATGGCTGCGAGCGACAAGACCAGGGCAATCGCATTGAGGCGCTTGCGGCTCTTGAACAAGGCCAGACGATCGCCGTTCAGGGCGAGGATGGACCGGTCGGACACCAGGTCAGGCTGGGTGCCAGTTTGGGCGTTCATGTGCCTTTCCCCTCGTTTCTTTGCAGCCGACTCAGCAGAATCTTGGAGGCTGACAGCACGCAGAAGGTGATGAAGAACAGGATCAGGCCCAGGTAGAACAAGGACGCCGAATGCTGGCCTTCACCTGCTTCCGCAAACTCATTGGCCAGGGTCGACGCAATGCTCGAGGCCGCCTCAAACAGCGACACGCTGTTGAGTTGGCTCATGTTGCCAATGACAAAC
>CAZRRW010000168.1:0-5566 GCA_964602505.1 uncultured Burkholderiaceae bacterium | reverse complement strand
ACGGCATGCAGATTCTGGATGCAGCGCTCGCGGGGGGTGGCAAGCAGGTGCCCGGCGACGTGGCATTCAAGCTGCACGACACCTATGGCTTCCCGCTCGACCTGACAGCCGATGTGTGCCGTGAGCGCGGCGTCACGGTGGACGAAGCGGGTTTTGCCGCCGCCATGGACAAGCAAAAGGAGCAGGCTCGCGCGGCCGGCAAGTTCAAGATGGACCGTGCGCTGGAGTACGGCGGCGCGCCCAGCACCTTCCACGGTTACGAGCAACTGGTGGTGGCCGAGGCCAAGGTGCTGGCGCTCTACAAGGACGGTGCGCCGGTTCAGCAGCTGAATGCGGGCGAGGCGGGTGTGGTGGTGCTGGACCACACCCCCTTCTATGCGGAGAGCGGCGGGCAGGTGGGTGACGCGGGTGAACTGACCAATGGGCAGAGCAGCAAGGCCACCCGCTTTGAGGTAGCTGACACCCAAAAGATCAAGGCTGACGTGTTTGGCCACCACGGCGTGTTGCAGACTGGCAGCTTGAGCGTGGGCGATGTGCTGCGTGCCGAGGTGGACGCCGTGCGCCGCGCGGCCACCATGCGCAACCACAGCGTCACGCACCTGATGCACAAGGCCCTGCGCGAGGTGCTGGGCGCCCATGTGCAGCAGAAGGGCAGCTTGGTGGACGCCGAGAAGACCCGCTTCGACTTTGCCCACGGTGCGCCGATGACGGACGAGCAGATCCGCGAGGTGGAGTCCAGGGTCAATGCAGAGATCCTTGCCAACGCGGCTACTTCAGCCACTGTGATGCCTCTGGCCGATGCGCAGAAGTCGGGCGCGATGATGCTGTTTGGCGAGAAGTACGGCGACGAGGTACGGGTGCTGGCCATCGGTTCGTCCAAGGAGCTGTGTGGTGGCACGCACGTGGCCCGCACCGGGGACATTGGCCTGTTCAAGATCACCATGGAAGGTGGCGTGGCGGCCGGGGTGCGCCGGGTGGAGGCTGTGACGGGCGCAGGCGCCCTGGCCGTGGTGCAGGCGCTTGACGCCACCGTGGCCCAGGCCGCCGCCGCGCTGCGCGCGCAGCCCGCGGAGCTGACCACGCGCATTGCCCAGGTGCAGGACCATGTGAAGGCTCTGGAGAAAGAGGTGGAGCGCCTCAAGAGCAAGCTGGCTGCCAGCCAGGGCGACGACCTGGCGGCCAGTGCGGTCGACGTCAAGGGCATCAAGGTGCTGGCCGCCGAGCTAGACGGTGCCGACGCGAAGACGCTGCGCGAGACGATGGACCAGCTGAAGAACAAGCTCAAGACGGCGGCTATCGTGCTGGCGGCGGTGGACGGTGACAAGGTGCAGATTGCCGCTGGCGTGACGGCTGATGCCACCGGCCGGGTGAAGGCGGGTGACCTGGTGAGCTTCGTCGCCCAGCAGGTGGGTGGCAAAGGCGGCGGCAAGCCCGACATGGCCATGGCCGGCGGCAGCAACCCCGCCGCGCTGCCTCAGGCCCTGGCCAGTGTCACGGGCTGGGTCCACGGGAAGCTTTGATGGCCGCCAGATTGACGAACGCCCGCAGAAGCGGCCGCCAGGATGACCTGGTGTGTCTGGTCGGCAGCACGCGCCTTCAGGATTTCATTGACTTTGTGCACGAGCGCAGCCTGGGGGCGAAAGCCCCCGACGATGGTGAGCTTGCGGATAAATGGCGTCAGGCCGAACGGACGTATCAAGGCCTCCAAACCCTTGAAGCGGGTGAGGCCGATGCCGCCACGGTAACGCCCCTTCCCAAATCGATGCAGGGGCATGTGCGCAAACTGGTGCTCGACCCAGGGTTTGGCCGTTCGTTTCAGGCGGTACCAGTCTCGTTTGGCATGGTGGAGCTGGATCGGTTGGTGGTGACGCAGCGCTACGTCGAGTTGTCGGCGCAGTGGACCCGCCAGGCCTTGTCGAAGCTGGCAAAGCCAGCTGGAGCGGCCTTGGCGAAGCTTTGTCTTCCACTGACTGACCCGCCGATGCCGTTGGAGGTGATGCACGACGACGGGGAGAAGTTTGTGTTTCGCTCCTCCAACCACGACGTGCGGGTTCTGGGGCACCGAATCCTGCCTGGCAGCGCGATCCAGGGCCTTGATCTACCCGGGCATGCCAAAGCGGTGCTTTGTGTGGCGCTGGGGTTCGGGGTCAATGCCCTGAGTGCCGTGCGCTACGGCAAGCGCCTCCTCCTTCACAATGGCTACCACCGCGCGTATCTTCTTCGGTCGATGGGGGTGACACATGTGCCGTGCATCATCCAGGTTTGCGAGCACTGGGAAGATGTCCAGATGGCTGGCGCAGAGGAGGCCTTCCAGAACCCGCATCCGTACTTTGAGAAGCCTCGCCCGCCTCTTTTGAAGGACTTTTTTGATCGACGCCTGACTCACCGGGTGGCTGCTCGACCGATGGGCCGTGTGATCTCGTTGGAACTGACCTCGGAAAAGTGGCTCTGGCCTCAGTGAATCCATCTGAAGGCGGACTTTTTGCTCAAAATTGACCGCTTCGGTGGTTTCAACCTGTTGCAGTTGGAAAAAATCGACTACAGTCCCGTCATGCGTAACACTTTAGGGTGTTTCCAGGCCTGAAGGCCCAACTTCTCCAGAGGAGAGCAAGATGAGAGTTCTGACCATCGAGGAAATGGAGCTGGTCTCCGGCGGCAAGTGCGGTCGTCCGCGTCGCCCGCCGAAGCCGATGAAAGGTCGTAAAGGCAAGAAGGGCAAGGGCTGCGGTAGCCGCAGTGGTGGCCGCTCGTCTTCTAGTGCGCGCTGTGGGACACCTACCCCGCCGCCGCCGCCGCCTCCTCCTCCTCCTTCCGACATCATTTAACTGATCGGTGTCGACCAGACTATTTGTCTGGTCGATCTACGGGGATACACGTGTCCCTGCATGTGAGTGTTGTCTGTTGCCAGCAGAGCCTGCTATGGCAGACCGTTTTGGATGCTTACGCCAAAGCGGTTTGGCCTGATCGACTGCATTTTGGTGTTGTTTTGAGGGGCGATGTGGCGGTGTTGGAGGGGTTGTCTTCAGCATTGTCGCCTTCTCAGATTGAACGCATCGCAGTTCCTGCGTCTGATTGGCGAGGGCGTTGCTGGGCGCGTTCCGTGGCGATGTCCTTGGTCGGTGATCAGGACTGGTTTTGCCAAGTAGACGCAGGCACCTTGTTCGTCCAAAACTGGGATGCAATATTGATCGACCAGGCCAACGTCCTGTTGGGGGTCGGTTCGAGTTGCGTGCTCACTGCGGAACCCCCAATGTGCACGGTGGATCCTGACGGGGCCCTGTGCTCGGTAGGCTCTTGGCAGACGCTGAGGGCGCATGTAGTCGCACCCGGTCAGCATTTTTCGAGTGACGACCCGACGTTGCGGTTTTCTACCCGGACGCTGGACGGCTTTGCTGCCGTGGAGGGTTTCCACATTGCAGCTGGCGCATTGTTCTCCTCTGCTGAGTTCGTGCAGCACTTTCCGTGGGATCCGTACTTGTGTGCCAGTACGGAGGAATCGTCCATGGCTCTGCGTCTTTTCACATCTGGATGGACCATCTACCACCCCAGGGAAATGCCTTTGCATCGTCTGGTGCCCAGCCAGACCTCGGGATGCGAGACGGGAGAATGGCCGAAGCCGCTGGGTGAGATCCAGACCGAGTTTGAAGACGATTTCGTACGATCTGCGGCGATCACCGTGCGGGCTCGTCGGCGAATGAATGAACTCGTCTCTGGGGACAGCAGCGCTCTCGGTGTCTACGGACTTGGGCGAGAACGCTCGTTGCAAGACTATGCGGGTGAATGTGGCATTGACTACGTTAACAGACAGGTGCTGCCAAAGGCTTATGTTGGCCCCTGGGTGTCAAGGCCTGCTCCGAGACCTGAGGCTTGAAGCGCAGCGGTCGATTTCAACGGCGGAGGTCTGGAGATCCGGTAGACCCCAGGCGCCCGGTCGCCGCAGTCAAGGTGAGTTGAGCATTCGTCAAGGCGATTCTTGCTTGTACAAGCTGAGCCCTCGCGTTGGCCAGACTGGCCTGGGCAGACAGCATTTCGACGATGGAGCCTACGCCTGCGCGGTACCGCCCGAACGCAGAGTCGTAAAAGGCTGTCGCGGATTCCAGCAGCTCCCTTGCCGCTGGCAGCGCCTGTCGTTGGACCGTCAACTGCTGAACCGCAGTCAGAATCTCGGTCAACACGACGCGACGAGCGGCTTCCACACTGGCCTCCCGGGATTCAATCTGGCTTGCAGCCTGGCTGATGCGAGCAGACTGTTCGCGTGCATTGAGTAGTGGAATGCTGGCGACAACCGAGGTGTTGATGACCCTGTCGTTGAAATCAGCGCTTCGTGTCTGTGCAGCACCTCCCGTCAGGCTGATGGTTCCTCGCCCATCGGCCCGAACCGATTCAAGTCGTGCACGCAGAGCCAGGACATCCGCCTGAAGCGCTCGAACCCGGGGATGCGTGTCCACCAGCGTCTGCAGCGCACTGGACTCAGGCACCTCCACTGACAACTCCGGGAAAGCCTGGTCCGGGCGAGGCATCAAGATCTCGGTGCCTGGTGGCTCGCCCAGCGCCGTGGCCAAGGCCGCCGCCGCGGACTGCCATGCCCCTTGACCGCGAACCCGGTCAAGACGTGCCTGGGAAAAGGCCGTCTGTGCCTGCAAGCGCTCTGACAGAGAGGCCACCTTGGCATCATGCCGGGCGGCGGCTGCCGCCGCGCTGACCGCGGCAGCCTTCTCGGCCTGCTCCAGCGCCTCCAGTTTCGCCCAGGCTGCGGCCGCATCAACGTAGAGTCGCAACCCTTCCCGGACCCCAGCAATGAGAGCCACGTCCTGGCTGGCCAAGGCCGACGTCAACGCCTGCCGAGCCTGCTCGAGGATTGCCGTTCGGGCACCAAAATCAAACAGGATCCAACTGACCCCAGCGCTCAAGGTCAGACTCTGGTTGAGGGAGCCCGGCGCGGAGTTGCTGGAGGGAACGCGGTTGCTGGCGCGTTCGGCATTCAACGAAAACCGTGGCCACCAGGCAAGATTCGCCAGGGCCAGCCCAGCCGCTTGCTCCGATGCCGACGCCATGGCCTGCCGGATCGCTGGACTTCGGCAAAGGATCAGCTCCAAGGCGGTGGTCATCAGCAGCGGCTCCTGTGGGCGCAACGTCAAACCCTGACAGCGCATGGAATCGGTCTGCACAACGGCCGAGAACTGGGGCACCGGCACTGCTTGGCCCGAATCGCCCAGTGACGGCACGCGTCCCATATCGACGCTATGCCGAAGTCGCAGCTGCTCTTCCGACCTTGCCTCCGTGATGAGGCCGACGCCAGATATCAGAAGCAAGGTGGTTACCCACCGCTTTGCCTGATCAGCCATGTGTGACTCCGCTCGACCTAGCTCGCCTTTGGGCTGCGAGCGAAGTAGGCCTGAGCATCGCCGTCAAATGTCACCGCGCCAGACGACAGCTCGACCACACGCTGTGCGGAAGCGATGGTCTCCGGGCGATGGGCTACCACGATCCGAGTGATGCGCATGGAAGAGAGAGACCGGTTGATCTCTGCTTCGCGCTTCAGGTCAAGATGACTTGTGGCCTCGTC
>CAZRRW010000167.1:0-5580 GCA_964602505.1 uncultured Burkholderiaceae bacterium | reverse complement strand
ATTGCAGATCTGTACGACCGGAAACATCAACGCTACCAGTTCAACATCAATTTAGAGCTGTTTCGGCGTTACTTTAAAGGTATAAAGGCAGCGGAGATTTTTCGCCAGTTCGATAATTTAAAAACCCTTGGCATGCTGGCTGATGTCACCTTGCCGTTGAAGTTGGTCAACGGACAAGATGGAAATATCGCGCACTTTAGTGATGGGCAGTTTCAGATGGTGTATATCTATTCCGTCGTAGAACTCTTTAAAGACCGAAGTTGCCTGATCTTGCTGGATGAACTGGACAACGCCTACGGAGACGTACATTCGGCCGCAGTCTCGTCGCAAAGCCTCCAGGGCACGGCCCGGCCCTGGTCTCTTCGGCGCTGGGGCGTCCTCATTGCCATGGTCTGCACGGGCCTGGCCATGGTGCTGCCCATGCACAGCCTAGAGCCCTTCCTGCTGATGCTGAGCTCGGTGTTCGTACCGCTGTATGGCGTAATTCTTGGGCGGCTTGGCTGGCGGCGGCCGACGACACTCGACCCGAAGGCCAAGGTCGTTTGGTCCGCGGCCGCCATCTGGGTGCTGGGCATCGCGATGTTCCATGCGCTAGGGCAGCTGGCCCCGGCCCTTGGATCAGCCTTGCCCACCTTGCTCGTCACCTTCGGGCTGGCTGCCGCCACGCGGCCCCGCTAGACACACGCAGATCCGATTCATCGCGAATCGATCTGTGCCCACAGCTTCTCCAGACGCTTGACGCTGACGGGCTGCGGAGTGCGCAGCTCTTGCGCAAACAGACTGACGCGCAGCTCCTCCAGCAGCCAGCGGAACTCGTCTAGACGGGAATCGGCAACGCCCCTGCGCTGTGCCACGGTACGCCAGTAGCGCTGCTCAACCGGGCGCAGTTCAGCCAGGCGCGTCGCGTCCCGCTGCGGGTCAGATCGGAGCTTGTCCAGGCGCAGGGCCACCGCCCTGAGGTATCTTGGCATGTGCTGAAGGACGCCCCAAGGGGTGTCGGTCAGCAGCTTCGGCCCCACCAAGCGCTGCAGCTGTGTCGCGATATCGTCCGCGACATCTTTCGGTGGCTTCGCGTCTTTAAGCTTGCGCGCAGCTGCTGCGTACTCGACCAACACGGTGCCTGCGACTCGCGCGACCTCCTGCGAAATCAGCGACAGACGAGGCCGCCCCTCTGCCACCCGCGCCTGAAAGGCCGCTTCATCCAGAGGCAACGGATCCGCGAGGAAAGCCCGATCCAGTGCCACCGCCATGATCTGCTCGCGCAACTCATCCACCGTACCGCTGCCAACCACCGACATGAAGGCCACGCCCATCTGCTGGAGGCCAGGAATGGACTTGGCAACCGCCTTGACGCTGTCCTTGACCTGCAGTGTCACCAAGCGCCGCAGGCCGACCCGGTGCCGCGCCGCAGCCACTGCCGGGTCATCAAACACCTCCACCTCGACGTGCGCGCCGTAGTCCACCAGCGCCGGAAAACCCACCATCGTGTGGGCACCGCGTCGGATCTCCAGCAACTCGGGCCATGGGCCAAAGGTCCAGCCTGTGTAGTGCACCCCAGCGACCAGGCCCTGGCCATTTGCTTGATTGGCGCCAGCAGCCGAACGGGTGTCGGCGGCCTCACGAGCGCTCTCGCGGGCCTCCAATGCGCTACGGGCTGTGTGGGATGCAAGAGGCGTCTCCACATCAGGTTCGGCTGAGTCGCCCACCTGCCCACCCCGCGCGGCCTGCTGCGCCGCCACGCTGTTCTGCAGCTGCAAGGCGGCCAGCGCGGCGAAGGCGCCCCTGGCCTGCTGCCCCAGCTCCGCCTTCAAGGCAGCCAGGTTGCGGCCCATGGCCAGCTGCCGACCGTGCTCGTCGACCACGCGAAAGTTCATGTACCAGTGCGCGGCCAACTGCTCCTGCTTGAAGTCGCCCCGCTGTACCGCCAGCTGGGTGCGTTCTCGCACCGCCTTGAGCAGGGTGTCAAGCAGGCCCCCGCCTTCACCAAAGGCGTGTGTCTCGGCAAACTCCGCCGCAAACTCCGGCAGCGGCACTAGGCGCGAGCGAGGGCGTTGGTGCAGCGTCTTGCACAGGGCCAGCACCTTGTCGCGCACCATCCCGGGCACTAGCCACTCGCAGCGCGCTTCACTCACCTGGTTCAGCGCAAAAAGAGGGACAGTCACCGTCACGCCATCCTTGACGTCACTCGGGTCGTGCAGGTATTCGGCCTTGCAGTCCACCCCGCCAAGTCGCAGCACAGCCGGAAATGCCTGGGTGGTGATACCCGCCGCCTCATGGCGCATGAGTTCGTCTTGCGTGAGGAACAGCAGCCTCGCGTTGCCGCCTTGTTTGGGGTCAGCGGCGCGTCGCCACCAACGCTCGCAACTTGCGCCGTCCACCACCTCAGCCGGAATCTGCGCGTCGTAGAAGGCCTCGATCAGTGCATCATCCACCAGCACGTCCTGACGACGTGCCTTGTGTTCGAGCTTCTGTACCTGCTCGATGAGCTTGCGGTTGTGCGCCACGAAAGGCAGCGCTGTGTCCCACTGGTCAGCCACCAATGCGTCGCGGATGAAGATCTGCCGGGCCAACTTGGCGTCGAGACGCGCAAAGTTGACGCGACGCCCGCTGTAGATAACGATGCCGTAGAGCGTGGCGCGCTCCAGCGCCACCACCTGCGCGGCCTTCTTTTCCCAATGAGGCTCCAGCAACTGCTTCTTCAGCAGGTGCCCGCCCACCTGCTCCACCCAGTGGGGCTCTATCGCGGCGATCTTGCGCGCAAACAGGCGGGTGGTGTCCACCAACTCAGCGGCCATCACCCACCGCCCAGGCTTCCTGGACAGGTTGGCGCCAGGGTGCCGCCAGAACTTGATGCCGCGCGCACCGAGATACCAATCCTCGTCATCGCTCTTGAGGCCGACGTTGCCAAGCAGGCCCGACAGCAGCGACAGGTGCAGCGACTCGTAGCTGGCTGGCTGGGTGTTGAAGCCCCACTTCTGCTCGCTCAACACACCCACCAGCTGCTGGTGCACGTCACGCCACTCGCGGACCCGGCGCGGGTTGATGAACTGGGCTCGCATGGCCTGCTCCTTCTGCCGGTTGCTGCCACCCAGTTCCTCCAGCCACTTCCAAAGACGGAGCGTGCCGCTGAACTCGCTCTTTTCGTCGTCAAACGGCTTGTGCCTTTCGTTGGCGGCTTGCGGGTTGTCCAGCGGGCGCTCGCGGGGGTCCTGCACCGCCAGGGAAGCAGCGACCACCAGCACCTCTCCCAGGGCGCCCCGCTCACGCGCTTCAATGATCATCCGGCTGACCCGTGGGTCCAGCGGCAGGCGTGCCATCTGCCGCCCCATGGACGTCAGATCCGCCTGGCCGTAGTCGTCGGCCACCGCACCCAGCTCATTGAGCAGCGCGTAGCCGTCGGCAATGGCCTTGGGCGCGGGCGGCTCAATGAACGGGAAGCCCGCCACGTCACCGAGACCGAGTGACTTCATGCGCAGGATCACCCCAGCCAGTGACGAGCGCAGGATCTCGGGGTCAGTGAACCGGGCTCGGCCCAGGAAGTCCGTCTCGCTGTAGAGGCGGATGCAGATGCCGTTGGCCACCCGCCCACAGCGACCAGCGCGCTGGTTGGCCGCCGCCTGGCTGATCGGCTCGATCTGAAGCTGCTCCACCTTGTTGCGGTAGCTGTAACGCTTGACCCGGGCCAGGCCAGAGTCGATCACATAGCGGATGCCCGGCACCGTGAGCGAGGTCTCGGCGACATTGGTGGCCAGCACGATGCGGCGCCCACGGTGCTCGGCAAACACACGATCCTGCTCGGCAGGGGTCAGCCGGGCGAACAATGGCACCACCTCGACGTTCTGCCCGCGTGCACCCTTGGCTGCAAAGTGCCGGCGCAGGTGATCGGCCGCGTCGCGGATCTCGCGCTCACCCGGCAGGAATACGAGGATGTCACCATTGGCATGGGGGCTGGGCCACAGATCATCGGCTGCGTCGGCAATCGCGTCGTTCAGGTCGCGGTCCTTGCCGCCTTCCTCAAAGGGGGCATACCGCTGCTCCACGGGAAAGGTTCGACCCGAGACCATCAACACAGGCACCGGCTGCGGCCGACCGTCCGCACCACGGTTCACCGGCTCAAAGTGCCTCGCAAAACGGTCGGCATCGATCGTGGCGCTGGTGATGATGAGCTTGAGGTCCGGACGGCGCGGCAGCAACTGGTGCAGATAGCCCAAGAGGAAGTCGATGTTCAGGCTGCGCTCATGGGCCTCGTCGACGATCAGGCAGGCATAGGCGTGAAGGTCTGGGTCGCGCTGGGTTTCGGCCAGCAGAATGCCATCGGTCATCAACTTGACACGGGCGCCCGGTTGCAGGCGGTCGGCAAACCGCACCTTGAAGCCCACCACCTCCCCAAGGGGGGTCTGAAGCTCCTCGGCAATGCGCTTGGCCACCGAACTGGCCGCAATGCGGCGCGGTTGCGTGTGGCCGATGAAACGTCGGCGCTGGTCAGGCTTTGCATCTCCCAGGCCCAGCTGCAGTGCGATTTTCGGCAGCTGGGTGGTCTTTCCCGAACCCGTCTCGCCACAGACGATGATGATCTGGTTGGCCTGAATGGCGGCGGCTATCTCGTCGCGCCGGGCACTGACTGGCAGATCCTGCGGGAAGGTGATGCGAAGTCGGTCGGACGCGTTCATGCTGGCAGGGCCGGATTGTCGGGGCAAGCGCCGGGCGGCGCGGCGCGCCCGCCTCGTAAACTTCCCGCATGAGTCTGGTCTTCCCGCACACCTTCGTCCCCTGGTTCCGCTCGGTGGCGCCGTACATCCACAACCACCGTGGGAAAACCTTCGTGGTCGGGATCGCGGGCGAGCTGATTGCTGCA
Organism: uncultured Burkholderiaceae bacterium; assembly: GCA_964602505.1. Lineage (GTDB taxonomy): Bacteria > Pseudomonadota > Gammaproteobacteria > Burkholderiales > Burkholderiaceae_C > CAZRRW01. The sequence goes on along the minus strand of CAZRRW010000167.1, from coordinate 725 downwards.
GGCAAGCTGAGCGCCTTTGTTCAAGACCTGGCACTGATTCAGACCATGGGCGTGAAGATCGTTCTCGTCCACGGTTTTCGCCCTCAGGTGGAAGAGCAGCTCAAGGCCAAAGGCCACGCATCGCGTCACTCCCATGGCATGCGCATCACCGACAGCGTGGCCCTGGATTGCGCGCAAGAGGCGGCTGGGCAGCTTCGATATGAGATTGAGGCCGCCTTCAGCCAGGGCCTGCCCAACACGCCGATGGCCAACGCCACCGTGCGTGTGGTCTCGGGAAACTTCATCACCGCACGCCCGGTTGGCATCATCGACGGCGTGGACTTCCAGCACACGGGCTCTGTCCGCAAGGTCGACGCCGCCTCCATCCGGCAGGCCCTGGGCTTCGGAGCCCTGGTGCTGCTCAGCCCATTTGGCTTTTCGCCAACCGGCGAAGCCTTCAATCTGAGCATGGAGGACGTGGCCACCTCAGCCGCGGTGGCCCTCGGCGCAGACAAGCTGGTGTTTGTGACGGAGATGCCCGGCATTCCCACCGAACCGGACCAGCCAGTCAGTGACGACAACCCCATCGACACCGAGATGGCTCTCGCTGACGCCAAGGAGCTGCTCACGACTGTGCCGCGGGCGCAGCCCACTGATCTGGGCTTCTACCTGCAGCATTGCGTGCGGGCATGCGAGCAGGGCGTCGAGCGGGCACACATCCTGCCCTTCAAGACCGACGCGTCCCT
>CAZRRW010000166.1:5207-5590 GCA_964602505.1 uncultured Burkholderiaceae bacterium | reverse complement strand
GCACTTGCATGGGGTGCAAGGGGTCGCGAGTTCGAATCCCGCCATTCCGACCAACCGCCTGACCGCACGGACAGCGGGCTTTCAGAAGGGGCTGCTGACTCGAGTCAGCAGCCCCTTTCCTTTGGAGCCAGCCTTGCTGCCACCTCAGTCAATGTCCATTGTGTGGACGTGGTGCCCGACTGCGGCCTGTCCTGCGAAGTGCAGCCTGAGCGTTTCGCGCACGGTTCGAAACGCCAGTTCGTCCCAGGGCACATCCTTCTCGTGGAACAACCGAGCCTCCTGGGTTTCGGGCCCTGGGTTCAATTGCTCTGACAGCAATCTGGCTTGAAAGAACAGGTGCACCTGGCCCACGCGCACCACGTTCAGCACGCTGAACAGGCCCT
>CAZRRW010000166.1:0-5197 GCA_964602505.1 uncultured Burkholderiaceae bacterium | reverse complement strand
ACGTTCAACACCGAAAACAGGCTGCCCATTTCCACCAGGGCTCCAGCCTCTTCCACTGTCTCGCGAAGGGCACCACCCGCGGCTGTTTCACCCAGCTCCATGAACCCGGCGGGCAATGTCCACTTGCCCCAGCGGGGTTCGATGTTGCGTTTACACAAGAGCACACGGCCGTCGTGAAACACCGGCACGGTGCCCACCACGTTGAGGGGGTTCTCGTAGTGGATCGTGCCGCACGCAGGGCAGACCGCACGCTCCTTGGTATCTCCATCGTCGGGCAGCCGATAGACCACCGCGGTGCCGCACTCGCGGCAATGCTTGATTGGCGGGCGGATCACTCCAGGCTCCTAGGGCTTGGCCGAGCTGGCATGGACGGGCACCTGCCCAGCGTCCTCGTGAGCTCGGACCATCTTGCGCAGCAGCGTCTTCAACTGGTCTGCCTCTTGTGGGTCCAGGCCTTGCATCATCCTGGCCTGCGCCAGGGCCACCCCACGCGCCATGCGTCGTGCCACGGCCAACCCGGCCGGCGTGATCACCAGGCGCTTACGTCGCTTGTCCAACTCGTCGGGTGTCCGCTCGACCCACCCGCGGGCTTCCATGCGGTTGATCACTGCCCCAGACGTCGCCGCGTCGAGCGCCACGCGGGCGGCCAGGGTGGCTTGGTCCACCCACGGCGCGCCGGCCAGCGCATTCAGCAGCGCAAACTGCACCGGCGTCACACCTTCAGCGCCAGTGGCTTGGCTGAAGCAGGCGACCGACACCTGATGAGCCCGGCGGATCAGAAAGCCAGGCGCTTGCTGGAAGTCGAATGGGGCTGCGCTCACCATCGTGGCAGTGTAGGCCGGATTGCACAGCATGCAAATCATATGTATGCTTACTAAATGCCATCCTTCGTCAGCGAGCCGCCACGCCAAACCGAGCTGTACGGAGAGTTTGACGTCTGCGTGCTCGGCGGCGGGCCTGCCGGGCTGGCGGCTGCCGCAAGCGCCGCACGCCACGGCGCCCGAACGCTGCTGGTAGAGCGGTACGGCTTTCTTGGCGGCATGGGCACGGCTGGTGGCGTCACCAACTTTGCCGGGCTGTATGGCAAGCGCGGTGGCGAGTGGTTGAGGGTGGTACGTGGTGTGGCCGACGAGCTGCTTGATCGCATCGACCAGCTCGGTGGGCTGAATGCGCCGCAGGACGGCCTGGCCGACCGCATCCGGGTGCGCAGCTACGACGTCTCGGCCTACAAGCTGGCAGCAGATGCGCTGATGCAGTCGGCGGGGGTGCAGCTGCTCTTCCATGCCTGGGCTGCCGGATGCGTGATGCACCAGGGCCTGATCGACACACTGCTTTGCGAGACCAAGTCCGGGCGGCGTGCCGTGCGGGCCAAGGTGTTTGTCGACTGCTCGGGCGATGCCGATCTGGCAGCCTGGTCTGGGGTGCCCTTTGACTATGGCGACGGATCCGGCGGCGCCTTGTTTCCCACCCTCATGTTCCGGGTGGGCGGCGTGCAGGCCGACGCCGCCCTCGCGGCGGTGGGTGAATTGGGCCGAATGGACCAGTTGATGGCCGAACACGCCAGCACCTACCGGTTTGCACGGCAGGGGGCCATCGTGAGGCCGCAGAAGGACCCGTCGCAGTGGCGGGTGAACGTGACCCAGATCCGCAACGCGCAGGGCCTGGCCATGAACGCCATTGATGCGGCCGAACTGAGCCAGGGCGAGCTTGATGGCCGCCAGCAGGTCCACGAGTACTGGCGCTTTCTGCGGGAACAGGTGCCCGGCTTTGGGGCTTGCCATCTCATCGAGATCGCGCCCCAGGTGGGCATTCGCGAGTCGCGGCGCATCCACGGCCGGTACCGGCTGACCGGCGAGGACGTCACAGAAGGGGCCCGCTTCGAGGACGCGATTGGCGTCAACGCCTGGCCCATGGAGCTGCATGTCGATGGTCGGGTCGAATGGCAGTTCGCCCGGAGCGACCCGGCCTGGAGCCAGTTGCCCTGGCGCATGGTGCTGCCGCAGGCTGTGCCCAACCTGCTGGTGGCTGGGCGCTGCGCCAGCATGACGCATGAGGGTCAGAGCGCCGCCCGTGCCAGCGGGGCGTGTTTCGTGATGGGGCAGGCGGCCGGCACGGCAGCGGCCATGGCCGTCAGGAGCAGCCGCCTGGCACCGGATATCGACGTGGGAGCTCTGCAAGCCGTGCTTCGTCGGGACGGCGTGTTCCTCGACGATGGAGCAGATCGCTGAAAGGGCGGAAGAATGCACACCACCACCCCAGCTACATCGCATACGGGTACGGCTGGCGGCGTGGCCTCTGCCCGGGCCGCGCTGTACACCGCGATGTCGCCACTGAACCTCACCCCGCTTTGGGAAGTGCTGCACGCCCTGGTGCCGCCTCAGCCCAACACGCCTTGCGAACCCGCGCTGTGGCGGTTTGACGAGGTCAGGCCCCACTTGATCGAGGCTGGGCGCCTGATCACTGCAGAGGAAGCCGTGCGCCGGGTGCTGATCCTGGAGAATCCGGCGCTGCGCGGGCAAAGCGCCATCACCCAATCGCTCTATGCGGGGCTGCAACTCATCCTGCCTGGCGAGGTGGCGCCCAGCCATCGCCACACCCAGAGCGCCCTGCGCTTTGTAGTGGAGGGCTCGGGTGCCTTCACTGCGGTGAACGGCGAGCGAGCCACCATGCACCCAGGGGACTTCATCATCACCCCTAGCTGGACCTGGCATGACCACGGGCACGAGGCGAATGATGGCCCCGTGATCTGGCTTGACGGGCTGGACATCCCCATGCTGCGCTTCCTGGACGCGGGCTTTGCCGAGAACGGCAGCGCGGCCCAGCAGGCCGTCACCCGCGCCGAGGGCCGCAACTTGGCCGAATACGGGGCCAACATGCTGCCAGTGCGTCATGTGCCGCCGCACGGTGCAACCAGCCCCATCTTCAGCTACCCGTACAGCCGCACCCGCGAGGCGCTGGCGAAACTGCTGAGGGATGCCCCGCTGGACGCGTGGGATGGTGCCAAGCTGCGCTACGTGAACCCGGCCACAGGGGGCTGGCCCATGCCCACCATGGCCACCTTCATGCAGCTGTTGCCTGCTGGCTTCCAGGGCCGGGCCTGGCGTCAGACCGATGGCCAGGTATTCAGTGTGGTCGAGGGGCAGGGCGAGGCGGTGATTGCCCGCGGGCCAAGCACCTGGCGCTTCACCTTTGGCCCGAAGGACCACTTCGTCGTGCCGTCGTGGCACAGCCTGTCCCTCAACGCCACCACCGAAACCTGCCTCTTCAGCTTCTCGGACCGTCCGATCCACCAGGCCCTGGGCATCCTGCGAGAAGAGCGGCTCTGATGCCGCAGTGCCCCCATCCCCAATAATTCCCACCCTCTGACCCGCCAAGGAAGCCCATGAGCTACGTTTTTGCGCCGCCTGCCACCGTGTCGTTGCCCGTTGTAGGCACTGAGGCGCGATTCCCCGTCAACCGCGTCTACTGCGTGGGCCGCAACTACGAGGAGCATGCCAAGGAGATGGGCTTCACCGGGCGTGAGCCCCCGTTCTTCTTCCTGAAACCGGCTGACGCCGTGGTGTCCGTGGAGGCCGGACAGACGGTCTCCATCGCCTACCCGAGCCTGACCCAGAACTTCCATCACGAGATCGAACTCGTCGTGGCCATTGGCACTGGCGGCAGGAACATCAGGGCAGCCGATGCCGCTGCCCACATCTATGGGTATGCGGTGGGCCTGGACATGACCCGTCGCGATCTGCAGGGCGAAATGAAGAAGCAGGGCAGGCCCTGGTGCATTGGCAAGGGCTTCGACCAGTCGGCTCCCTGCGGGCCCATCACGCCCAAGGCCCAGGTGGGCGAGGTCAACAGCGGCCGGATCTGGGTAGAGGTCAATGGCACCACCAAGCAGTCCTCCGACGTGTCCAAGCTGATCTGGAACGTGGCCGAGACCATCGAGCACCTGTCGGCTGCCTGGGAGCTGAAGCCAGGTGACCTGATCTTCACCGGCACCCCGGAAGGTGTGGCCGCCGTGGTGGCAGGCGACACCATGGTCGGTGGCATTGACCGGCTGGGCACCATCACCGTCCAGGTGGCCTGACCTGCCACCGCACCATGAAGCTCCTTGAAAAACTTGCCAAGCTCTGTGCCATCCTGGCCGGCTTGCTGATGGTGGTGATCACCCTCATCGTCTGCGGTGCCGTGTTCAGCCGCGCCTTGTTCGGCAAGCCCCTGCTCGGTGACTTTGAGCTGGTGGAACTCACCATGGCGGTCGCGGTGGCGGCCTTCATGCCCTACTGCCAGATCCGGCGCGGCCACATCATCGTGGACTTCTTCACCCAGAACGCGTCGCAGGGCGTTCGCGATCTGCTGGACCGCCTGGGCCTGGTCACCATCGGCCTGGTGCTCGCCCTGGTGGGCTGGCGCACTGCCCTGGGAGGCCTGAGCTCGCTGAAAAGCCAGACAGTGACCATGCTGCTGCAGTTTCCCGAGTGGATCGCCTACATGGCGATGGTCCCGCCACTGGCACTGGCTGCCGTGATTGCGCTGGTGCAGGGCCTGCGCCCAGGGCCGCTGGCCAAGGCCTACAGCGATGGGGATGAAGAGATTGAACGGGCCGCGCGCGAGCTTGAAGCCCGCCTCCAGGCAGGCACGCCCCCGACCGGAGCCAACCCATGAGCGGCCTGACACTCGCGGGCCTGATTTTTGGTCTGATGCTGGTGCTGATGGCGGCGCGCATCCCCATTGCCGTATCCATGTTTGCCGCAGGCAGCATTGGCTACCTGATGCAGGCTGGGTGGCTGCCCTACAGCAACTTTCTCAACAACCAGGCGTACGCCCGCTTCACCAGCTACGACCTGTCGGTGATCCCGCTGTTCCTGCTGATGGGCCAGTTTGCCACCCAGGGTGGCCTGAGCAAGGCGCTGTTCCAGTTTGCGCATGGCCTGCTGGCACGCTTCAAGGGCGGGATGGCCATGGCCTCGGTGCTGGCCTGCGCCATCTTTGGCGCGGTCAGCGGCTCGTCCATCGCCACAGCCGCCACGGTCACCTCGGTGGCCCTGCCCGAGATGAAGCGCCACGGCTACAACGGTGGCTTTTCCACCGCCACACTGGCGGCGGGCGGTACCCTGGGCATCATGATCCCGCCCTCGGTCATTCTGGTCATCTACGGCATCCTGACCGAGCAGAACATTGCCAAGCTGTTTGCCGCCGCCATGAT
>CAZRRW010000165.1:5345-5611 GCA_964602505.1 uncultured Burkholderiaceae bacterium | reverse complement strand
GAGCTTGGCCTGCATGGGGGGCGTGGCGTCCAACCCACGCGCCTCCAGCGTGCGGGGCACCAGGGCCATTCGTGCCAGCACATCGCCCTCGGTTCGCACACACATGGCCCACAGCCCGTCGTGAGCGGGGAAGTCGCCATAGTCGTGTCCAAGGCTCTGCAATACCGCTCGCAACAGGCTGAAGTGCAGGGCCTCCTCGGCCGCCACGCGCCACCAGTCGCGGTAATAGGCTTCGGGCATCCCGGCAAAGCGCCACACCGCATCCA
>CAZRRW010000165.1:0-5327 GCA_964602505.1 uncultured Burkholderiaceae bacterium | reverse complement strand
GTTGAACTCGATATGGCACACGCTGTGCAGCAGCGCGGCGAGGCCCGTTGCCGTGTGGGGCGAGCGGTGGGGCACGTCCTTCGGCGGCACCAGCGCCGGGCGGGCCGGACGGCCGGGCAGGCGCAGGGCGCTGGCTTGTGCGCGCAGGTCGCGTCGGGGATCGATCTCCCATTCGTTGGCGTCCGCCGCAGGCGCCTCGCGCACCCGGGTGGCCTTGAAGCCTGGGTCCGCCTCGGCCAGTGCGGCCAACGCAAAAGCTCGACAATCCATGGCTTCATTGTCCTTGTTCACACCCACATCATGGCCGTCTACTCCCTTGCTCCCGCGCTGCCGCAAAGCCCCGACATCGACCCGAGCGCCTGGGTGGCCGATTCGGCCCAGGTGATGGGCAACGTCAAGATTGGCGCACAGGCCAGCATCTGGTTTGGCGTGGTCATCCGCGGCGACCAGCCTGAGCCCATCACCATCGGTGCGCGCAGCAACATCCAGGACGGCACGGTCATGCATGCAGACGAAGGCAAGCCGCTCACCGTCGGCGAGGGGGTGACCGTGGGGCACAAGGTCATGCTGCACGGCTGCACCATCGGCAACAACTCGCTCATTGGCATCGGCGCGGTGGTGCTGAACGGTGCGCGCATCGGCAACAACTGTCTGGTGGGTGCGGGCGCCCTGGTCACCGAGGGCAAGGAGTTTCCGGACGGCTCCATGATCATTGGCAGCCCGGCCAAGGTGGTGCGCGAGCTGACGCCTGAGCAGATTGAGCGGCTGAAGTGGAGTGCGCAGCACTACGTGGACAACGCACAGCGGTTTCGGGCCCACCTGAAAAAGGTGGCCGATTGAGCAGCGACCTTTGCGCCAGGCGTCCCTGATGGGCGACACCCGCATGAGTGAGTTGCACAAGTTCCTGTTCGATGCCGGCACCGTGCGTGGCATGCTGGTGCGCCTGACCGGCAGTTGGCAGGAGTTGCTGGCCCGCCACGCCCAGCAGGGCGGCGACAAGCGGCCGTACCCCGCCGCCTTGCGCAGCATGCTGGGCGAGATGGCGGCTGCCAGCGTGCTGATGCAGGCCAACATCAAGTTCAATGGCGCGCTCACCCTGCAGATCCACGGCGATGGCCCGGTCAAGCTGGCGGTGGCCGAGGCCAATCCTGACCTGAGCTTCCGGGCCACCGCCAAGGTGGTGGGCGATCTGGGTGAGTCGGCAAGCCTGCCGCAGATGGTGAATGCCCACAACCGGGGCCAGTGCGCCATCACCCTCAGCCCGAAGGATCCGCTGCCAGGGCAGCAGCCCTACCAGGGCGTGGTGCCTCTGTTCGATGACCAGCGGCAGCCTCTCGGCGAGATCAGCGAGGTGTTAGCGCACTACATGCTGCAAAGCGAGCAGCTGGACACCCGCATGGTGCTGGCGGCCAACGACGAGCTGGCCGTCGGGCTGCTCATCCAGCGTCTGCCTCAGGAGGGCGGCCGTGCCCCCTCCGGCGACCCGGGTTTCGCGGAGGGTTCGCAGGAAGACTTCAACCGGGTGGCCCATCTGCTGGCCAGCATGGGCAAGGCGGAGTTGCTCAGCATTGACGCCGAGACCACTCTGCGACGGCTGTTCTGGCAGGAGCCCATGCAGCGCCTGACCGACCCAGCTGCTCCGCTGCGCCCGCACTTTGCCTGCACCTGTTCGCGCTTTCGCGTGGGCAACATGCTGCGCAACCTGGGGCGGGCTGAGGTGGACGGCATCCTCGCCGAGCAGGGCCACGTGGAGGTGGGCTGCGACTTCTGCGGCGCACAGTACCGCTTTGACGCGGTGGATGCACAGGAGCTGTTCGTGGCCGGCGTCGATCACCCGCCTGGCACGGGGGTGGTGCAGTAGCGGGCGGCGTGCTCAGGCCGTCTTTGGTCGGAACATTGCACACAGCTTGTGGCCGTCCGGGTCGCGCACATAGGCCAGATGCAAGGCTCCGGCTGGCCCTTCGCGTAGGCCGGGCGGATCTTCGGCTGAGGTGCCACCGTTCGCGACTGCCACGTCGTGAAACTGCTTCATTTGCTCCGCTGAGCTGCACTTGAAGCCGATGGTGCCACCGTTGGCAGAGGTAGCCGGTTCACCATTCAGCGGTTGGGTCAGGCAGAAGCTGGACCCGTCGTGCCGGTAGAACAGACGCACCTGCCCGGTTTTGTTGACGTTGCGAAGGGGCTCGGGCGCGCCCAGCACGCCCAACACAGCGTCGTAGAACTGCTTGGCGCGCTCGATGTCGTTGGTGCCAATCATGATGTGGCTGAACATGCAGGTCTCCTTTGAGTAGTGGATGGGCGTTTGGTTTGTCTGGACTGGATTTACGGCGAGTTTGCCAAGCGGCGAAACAGGCCTTGCCGATGCTCGGCGCGTGCACAGTCGGGCGAGTCGCAGAACTCGCACCAGTGCTCGAAGCTGGGGGGTGTCTTGGCGCCGACGGCGGCATCGAATGCCGCCAGGGCCTGGCGAAGGCGGTCGGGCCCGCAGCCGCGCACGACGCTGAAGGCAATGCCAGCTTCCAGCAAGGTCTGCCGCAGCCGCAGGTCGATGGCGTCGCGCACCTGCGGCCCGTCGCGCTGGATGCCGTCAGCCGCCCAGGGCAGGTCGGTGGCGCACAGCAGGGTGAGGCGGTAGGTGCGTTGGCGCTGCAGCGCGGCAGGCATCAAGCTCGCGTCGCCAAACAAGTGCTGACTGTAAAGCGCCGTCATCAAGGGCGTGGTGTCGCAGACCACCCACCCGTGCTGGCGCATGGCGGCGTCTTCTGTGGCTGCCTGCTCCGCCGCAATGGCGGCCTGCTCGTGGGCTTGGGGTGTACGGCCCCGCGCATCACACCAATGTCGCAGGTGCTCTTCAACCGCGGTAGCGTCAAGGCCCCGCTCGCGCAGGGCGCTTGCCAGCGCATGCGCCAGTTCGGTCTTGCCGGTGCTTTCGGCACCCAGGAGGGCGAAGGCGTTCATCTGCCAGCGGCGTTGATCGCTGGACGCCAGGCTCGCCAGCCCAGCATGGCCAACACCGTGAACAAGCCATACAAAGCGGCGGTCACCCACAGGCCTGCTTGGGCAAACAAGGCCAGGCTGGCCGCGTTGACGAACAGCCACCACAGCCAGTTCTCACGCTTCTTCAAGCCCAGCAGCACTTGGGCAACAACGGCACACGCGGTCAAACTGCCGTCCAGCCAGGCGAAGTGCCCGCCCGCTGCGCTCAGTGCCAAGGTAAAGGCCAGTGAGAGCAGGGCAGCGACGGCGAGCGCCAAGCCCCATTGGGTGCGCGATAAGCCGGTCACCGCAAGCGGGCGAGGTGCTGTGGCGAGCCCTGGTCTGCCGAGGTCGCGCTGCCACGCGACCCAGCCCCACACCGAGACGGCGATGAACAAGCCTTGCAAGGCAGCCTGCCCAAGCAGGGCCGCGCGCCAAAACACAAGCGTATACAGCGAGGAGCTGGCAATCGCAAAGGCCCAGCCCCAATGAATTTGGCGAATGTTCAACGCCACCATGACCACCGCTAAGGCGGCGGCAACAACTTCAATCAGGCTCACAGCAAGCTAGCGCTTGGTGATCTGCACCAGCACCTCATCCGGCTTGACCATGCCCAACTCGAGGCGGGCTTTCTCCTCCACCATCTCCAAGCCTTCTTTGAGGTCGCGTACTTCAGCGGCCAGCCGTTCATTGGCAGTACGCGCCTCAGCGTTGGCCGCTCGCTGCGAGTCGACCTTGCGCTGAAGCTCAGCCACTCTGGGGAGGCCGCCCTTGCCAAACCACAGCTCCAGTTGCACCACCCCCAGCAGCAGCACCAAGGCTACCGTCACCAAAGAAGCCCGCCGAGGCAACCAGGGTGATGCTTGGCTCAGCGGGCTTTGCATGGCGGTGGTGGGGCGAGGCCTTGAAATCAACGGCTGTGGTTAGCGCAGGCAGTAAAAGGCGCTGCGCCCAGGGTACTGCGCCACATCGCCCAGGTCTTCCTCGATGCGCAGCAACTGGTTGTACTTGGCCATGCGGTCGCTGCGGCTCAGGCTGCCGGTCTTGATCTGCCCGGCATTGGTGGCCACGGCAATGTCGGCGATGGTGGCGTCTTCCGTCTCGCCCGAGCGGTGCGAGATGACCGAGGTGTAGTTGGCGCGCTTGGCCATCTCGATGGCCGCGAAGGTCTCGCTCAGGGTGCCAATCTGGTTGATCTTGATGAGGATGGAGTTGGCGATCTTCTTGTCGATGCCTTCCTTCAGGATCTTGGTGTTGGTGACGAACAGGTCGTCGCCCACCAGTTGCACCTTCTGGCCCAGCCGGTCGGTCAGGTGCTTCCAGCCGTCCCAGTCGCCTTCGGCCATGCCGTCTTCGATGCTGATGATGGGGTACTTGTCGCACCAGGCCGCCAGCATGTCGGTCCACTCATGTGCCGTCAGCGAAAAGGCGTTGCCCTCGGCAGTGCGCTCGCCCTCCAGCACGTACTTGCCTTCCTTGTAGAACTCGCTGGAGGCGCAGTCGAGCCCCAGGGCAATGTGGTTGCCCGGCGTGTAGCCAGCCTTCTCGATGGCCTGCAGGATGAGCTGAATCGCTGCCTCGTGGTTCTCGACGCTGGGGGCAAACCCACCTTCGTCACCCACGGCCGTACTCAGGTGCTTGTCGTGCAGGATGGCCTTGAGCGCGTGGAACACCTCAGCGCCCCAGCGCAGGCTCTCGCGAAAGCTCGGGGCACCCACCGGGATGATCATCAGCTCCTGCAGATCGAGGCTGTTGTTGGCATGTGCGCCGCCGTTGACCACGTTCATCATGGGCACAGGCATCTGCACCGCAGCCATGCCGCCAAAGTAGCGGTACAGGGGCAGGCCCGACTCTTCCGCCGCCGCCTTGGCCACGGCCATGCTGACAGCCAGCATGGCATTGGCGCCCAGCTTGGACTTGTTGTCAGTGCCGTCCAGATCGATCAGGGTCTTGTCCAGAAAGGCCTGCTCGGACGCGTCGAGCCCGATCACGCTTTCGGTGATGCGGGTGTTGATGTTCTCCACCGCCTTCAGCACGCCCTTGCCCAGGTAGCGCGACGTGTCACCGTCGCGCAGTTCAATGGCCTCGCGGCTGCCGGTCGACGCGCCCGAGGGCACGGCCGCGCGTCCCATCACGCCGCTTTCCAGCAGCACATCACACTCCACGGTCGGGTTGCCACGGCTGTCCAGGATCTCGCGGCCGACGATATCAACGATTGCACTCATGTTCGGTTCAATTCACAGGCTGGTTCAAGAAATCAGACGCCTTCCACGCAGACCATGCGCATGATGGCGGCCCCTTCGCGGGCGGCTTTGGCCTTTTGGTACTCGGGCGTGTCGTAGAAGGCGCGG
>CAZRRW010000164.1:0-5659 GCA_964602505.1 uncultured Burkholderiaceae bacterium | reverse complement strand
GCCCCGGAGACACTCAGGTGTGGGCGCCTTTTGACACGCCACAGGCCACCCGGCGTTTCCTGGCCGCCTTCCGGCCCGATGTCGGCGTGCTGATGGAGACCGAGGTTTGGCCCAACTTGCTGCACTCGGCTCAAGAGGCACAGGTGCCCGTGCTGCTGGCCAACGCCCGCCTCAGCGCCGGCAGCCTGCGCTCGGCCCAGCGACTCGGCGCGTTGTCGGTGCCAGCCTATGGCTCGCTGACCGAGGTGCTGGCCCAGACCCAAGACGATGCCGAGCGGCTGGTGCTTGCGGGGGTGCCGTCGGGGCGGGTGCGCGTGGCTGGCAACCTCAAGTTCGACATGGCGGTGTCTGGCCCGTTGCTGCAGCGTGGGCGGTCTTGGCGCCAGGCACTGGCGAGGCCGGTGCTCATGCTGGCCAGCTCGCGCGAAGGGGAGGAGCGCCAGCTCCTCGAGGCATGGCTGCCGGTGCGGCAGGCCATGCTGCAGCGTGCACATGCGCCCGCGGCACCACTTCTGCTGATCGTGCCTCGGCACCCTCAGCGCTTTGACGAGATTGCCGACCTGGTGCGCAGCACGGGCTTGTCGCTCGCCCGTCGGTCGTCCCTGGACAGCCCGCCCGGTGACCTTGCCTGGCCCAGCCCCCAGGTTGACGTGCTGCTGGGCGATAGCCTGGGTGAGATGGCGCTGTACTACGCCCTGTCGGACCTGGCGTGGCTGGGAGGCAGCTTTGGCGGCACGGGTGGACAGAACCTGATCGAAGCGGCGGCCTGCGCCTGCCCCCTGATCCTGGGGCCGTCCACCTACAACTTTGCCCAGGCGGCCGAGCAGGCCTTGGCTGCAGGTGCAGCATGGCGGGAGCCAGACATGCCAGCGGCCATGCGGCGCGCGGTCGATCTGCTGGATGATCGAGAGGCCCTGGCAGCTGCTGCAAGCGCAGGAGAGCGCTTCACACGGGCGCACCAGGGAGCGGCCGGTCGCATGGCCGAGGTCATCGCCTCGCGCCTTCGCGCGCCGCGCCAGCTCTGAGCGTCAGCGCACCAGGAGCGCGTTGATGTTCTGGAGGTCGTTGGCTGTCAGACTGCCACTGGCTTGACGCAGGCGCAGCCCGCCCATCAGCACGTTGTAGCGTGCTTGTGCCAGATCGCGCCGCGTCTGGAACAACTGGCTTTGGGAGTTCAGCACGTCAATGTTGATGCGCACCCCGACCTGGTAACCCAGGCGGTTGGCGTCCAGGGCCACTTGGCTGGACGACTCGGCCGCCTCCAGGGCTGCTACCTGGGCTTGGCCAGACACCACGCCAAAGAAGGCGGTGCGGGTGGCCTGTGCCACGCTTCGGCGCGCGCCTTCCAGGTCGGTCCGGGCTTTATCTTCGAGGGCCGCCGTTTCGGCAATTCGCCCCTGGATGGCATAGCCGGCAAACAGCGGGTAGTTGAGCTGCACGCCCACCCCCATGCTGGTGGAGTTCAGGCGCGCCGCGTTGAGGGCGCTGCCGGTCTGGTTGTTGCGGGTCACGTTGGCGGTCAGATCCACCGTGGGCAGGTTGCCGGCTTTGGCCTTCTCGGTTTCCAGCCTGGCCACGCTGAGGGCCACATCGGCCAGGCGCACGCTGGGGTGCTGCTCTGCCGCACGGCTTGCCCACTCGTCCACATTGGCGGGGGCTACGGCCGGCAGGCGCACCGGCTGCGACAAGCCCCTGGGGTTGGCAATGGTGCGGCCCGCCAGGGTGTCCAGCGCCAGGCGCTTGACCCGCAGGTCATTTTCAGCGGCCAGTTCCTGCGCGGTGGCCAAGTCGAAGCGGGCCTGGGCCTCGCGGGTGTCGGTGATGGTGGCGGTGCCCACCTCAAAGTTGCGTCGGGCACTGGCCAACTGTTCGCTGATGGCCTGCTTTTGCGCTTTCACAAAGGCCAGGGTGTCCTGTGCGGCCAGCACGTCAAAGTAGGCCTGGCTGACCCGAACGATCAGGTCTTGCTCGGCTTGGGCCAGTTGCTGGTCGGCGATGTCCAGCTGGCGCTGCCCCTGCTCATAGGTGGCCCAGTTGGCGGGGCGGAACAGCGGTTGACTTGCAGTAACAGCCGTCTGCGCCTGCTGGAAGCTGCGGCCAATCACCGTGGTGGGGTTGGGGGCCAGTGACGACACACCGTCGAGCCGCGTCTGGTTGACCCCAATGCCCAGATTGACCGATGGCAGCACCGAGGCCATGGCCTGTGTGGCCCGGGTCCGTGTGGCTTCGGCCTGTGAGCGCGCGGCCAGGTAGGTGGCGTCGAACTGCCGGGCGGCGTCATACACCTCGAGCAGGTTCTGCGCATGCGCGTGGCCCGCACTGAGCAGCGTGACCGTCAGGGCCGCGCCAAGGGCCAAGCTGAGGGGGTTCAGTCGAATGGGCATCACAGACCTCTCACAGAATCAATAACGGGGGACGGTGGGGTCCACCACCACCGACCAGGCATCCACGCCGCCAGCCAGGTTGATGGCCCGGTCGAAACCCTGGCGCTCCAGGAAGGCGGCCACCTGCATGCTTCGCACGCCGCCATGGCAGACACACACGATTGGCCGGTCCGACGGCAGCTCGGCCAGGCGCTGCGGAATCTCGTGCATCACGATGTGCTGCACATCCAGGCCGTCCATCTGGATGGAGGCGGTGGCCACCTCCCAGGGTTCGCGCACGTCCAGCAGCAAAGGCCGCTCCCCGGCGGGCGCGTTGGCCGACTGCTCGGCCCACATCTGGAACTCCCGGACGTCAATCTGCTGAGGCATGGTCAGAACTGGAAGGCACTGGGTTGGGGAAACTTCAGCAGCCGTGGCGCCACGGTGTCGAACAGGACCGACATGCTGAAGTCGTTGCCGTTGCCACGACGGGTCAGTTCGGCCCGCATCATGGGCTCGCTGCCCACGATGGCCACCAGGCGGCCTCCAGGCTTCAGCTGGTCCAGCAGGACCTTGGGCACTTGCGCCACCGAGCCCGACAGCACGATGGCATCAAACGGTCCGTCGGCTGCAGCGCCAATGCTGCCATCGGCCACGCGCACCTCCACGTTGAACACGCCCGCCTTCGACAGGTTGGCCCGGGCCGTGCTGGCCAAGGTGGGGTTCAACTCGAGGCTGATGACCCGCTGTGCCCGGTGGCCCAGCAGCGCGGCCATGTAGCCCGAGCCGGTGCCCACCTCGAGCACCTTTTCGTGCTTGCCGATGGCCAGCTCCTGAAGCAGGCGCGCCTCGACTTTCGGCGCCAGCATGCACTCGCCGCGGGCAATGGCTGCTTCGCCGCCGGCCGTCAGCGGGATCTCGGTGTCCACAAAGGCCAGCGCGCGCAGGGCAGGGGGCACGAAGTCCTCTCGGCGCACCACGCCGAGCAGCGAAAGCACGGTCTGGTCCAGCACCTCCCAGGGGCGGATCTGCTGTTCAATCATGTTGAAGCGGGCGGTTTCGAAGTCCATCGTCGGTCTCGTCGTCAAGGGGTTGAGGTTGAAACGGGGGGAATGTTCGCGGCGGGCTGATCAGCGGCAACGCCTCGGCCTGCGAAGAGGCCCTTCGCCCATTGGGCCAGGTCGTCGAGGTAGCAGTAGATCACCGGTACCACCACCAGGGTCAGCACCGACGAGGTGATCACCCCGCCAATGACGGCCTGGCCCATGGGGGCGCGCTGCTCGGCACCCTCGGACAGCGCAAAGGCCAGGGGCACCATGCCGAACACCATGGCCAGGGTGGTCATCAGGATCGGACGCAGGCGTACCTCAGCGGCCAGCAACAGGGCCTCGGTGCGGCCCATGGGCGTGCCAGCCGAGGCGCCACCCGTACCATGCCCACCGGCCAGGCCTTCGCGGGCCCGGATGGCAAAGTCCACCAGCAGGATGGCGTTCTTGGTCACCAGGCCCATCAGCATCACGATGCCAATGACACTGAACATGTTGAGGGTGGAGCCGAACATCAGCAGGGCCAGCACCACGCCGATGAGCGTGAGCGGCAGGGAGCTCATCAGGGCCAGGGGCTGCAAGAAGCTCTTGAACTGTGAGGCCAGGATCATGTAGATGAAGATCACTGCGAGCGCCAGCGCCGAAACAGCAAAGGCAAAGCTTTCCTGCATGTTCTTGGTGGAGCCACCAAACTGAAAGCTGTAGCCCGGGGGCAGCGTCATGCCGTCGAGTACCTTGCGGATATCTGCCGATACCTCCCCAGAAGCGCGGTTCTGCACATTGGCGGTGATCTCGACCTCGCGGGTCAGGTCTCGCCGGTTGATCTGGTTCGGCCCGGTCGCCTGCACCAGGTCGGCCACCTGGCCCAAGCGGATGACGCGGCTCGAGCCGTCGGCATTCACCCCGGCCATCAGTGGCAGACGGGCCAGGTCCTCGGCGGTCTCTCGGGCCGTGGGCACCAACCGCACATTGATGTCGTAGGTCTCGTCGTCGGGGGCGCGCCAAGACCCCACGTTGGTGCCCTCCACCATGTTGCGCAGGCTAGTGGCAATGGCCGCCACGCTCACCCCGGCGTCCGAGGCGGCGTCGCGGTTGACCCGCACCGCCATCACCGGCTTGTCGTCCTTCAGGGTCGAGTCCAGATCGACCACGCCCGGGATCTGGCGCACCTGCTCCAGGGCCTGCCGGGCCAGGCGTGTCAGTTCGGGCAGGTCGGGCCCTTGCATGGACAGCACGATGCTTTTCTGTCCCGCCACGCCGTCGAGTGTGCCCACATGGGTGACCGTGATGCCTGGCACCCGGGCCAAGCGTTCGCGCAGCTGGGCCGACAAGGCCTCCACGCTCAGGGCGCGGTCTTTGCGGTCCAGCAGCCGTGCGTAGATGCTGGCGTAGATCTTCCCCTGCTGGAAGCCGGTGTTGATGGTGGCCACCGTGTAGCGGACCTCCTTGAACTCGCGCAAGATGGCCTCGACCTGCCTGGCTTTGGCCTCGGTCACCTCCAGCGACGAACCCACCGGGGTATAGAAGCTCACCAGGGTTTCCGAGTTGTCGGCCTTGGGCACAAACTCGGTGCCCACTAGGCGCAGCGTGCCAAAGGCCGCCACCAGCGTGCCCAGGGCCACAGCCAAAGTGGCCAAGCGGTGGTTCAGCGACCAGCGCAACACGGCCTGATAGACATCGCCCAGGCCATGGGTGGCTTGCTCAAACCAACCGGTCACACGGCCCAGGGTGCGGTCGTACAGGCTTAGGCGGCCGGTTTGCTCGTGCTGGCGGTGGATGGTGGGGTCGTGCCACACCGATGACAGCATCGGGTCGAGCGTGAAGCTCACGAACATGCTGATCAGCACCGCTGCCACGATGGTGATGCCGAACTCATGGAAGAACTTGCCGATGATGCCGCCCATGAAGCCAATGGGCAGAAACACAGCCACGATGGACAGGGTGGTGGCCAGCACGGCTAGGCCAATCTCCTGCGTGCCGTCCAGCGAGGCCTGCCGCGCCGGCTTGCCCATCTGCACATGGCGCACGATGTTCTCGCGCACGACGATGGCGTCATCAATCAGCAGCCCCACGCACAGGCTCAGCGCCATCAGGGTGATGACGTTGATGGTGAAGCCGAAGGCATACATGAACAGGAAGGTGCCGATGATGGAGATGGGCAGCGTGAGCCCGGTGATCACCGTCGAGCGCCACGAATTGAGAAACAGAAACACGATCAGCACCGTCAGCAGGGCCCCTTCGATCATGGTC
>CAZRRW010000163.1:0-5675 GCA_964602505.1 uncultured Burkholderiaceae bacterium | reverse complement strand
CCCGGCTGCTGCCCCAAATGGCCGACGCCGCCGAGGTGGTGGCCCATGCCCTCACCCTGCCCGGCCTGAGCGTGCAGGCCCTGGCCCCCAACTTGAAGGGTGTGCAGGCGGCCGCCGCCGCTGGAGCCCAGGTGGTGAGCGTGCCCCTGTCGGCCAGCGAGGCACATGCCAAGGCCAATCTGCGCAAGACCATGGCCCAGGCGGTGGACGAGTTTCGCAACGTGATGGCCTGGCGCCGCGAGGCCGCGCCCACGCTGAAGATCGAGGCCGGCATCTCGGTGGCCTTTGGCTGCAGCATGCAAGGGGTCGTGCCCGAGGACGACGTGATTCGCCTGGCGCACACCCTGGCCGAGGCGGGGGCCGACGTGGTGGGCGTGGCCGACACCACCGGCATGGCCAACCCGGCGCAAGTGCGCCGCATGTACCGGCGCCTGTTTGCCGAGCTGGGCCATGCAGACGACGAGCGCCAGCCCGGCAAGGTGGGCGGGGCCCATGTGCACAACACCCGTGGGCTGGGCATTGCCAACTGCCTGGCCGCGTATGACGTGGGGGTGCGCAGCTTTGACACCTCCATGGCCGGGCTTGGCGGCTGCCCCTATGCCCCGGGGGCCAGCGGCAACGTGGTGACCGAAGACCTGGTGTTCATGTTCGAGGCCATGGGTCTGCGCACCGGCATCGACCTGGAGCGCCTTGTGGCTGCCCGCGCCGCTCTGGCCGCCGGCCTGCCCGGCGAACCGTTGTATGGCATGACGCCCGAGGCGGGCCTGCCCAAGGGCTTCGTGCCCGTGACCCAGCCGATGGAAGGCCTGGCCGCATGAGCGCCGCAATCGAACCCTCTGCCTCTGCCTCAACCTCACCCGCGCCCGCGCCGAATGCCCTGCCCTTGGCGGGAAAATCACAGCCTCTGCCCTTGGCGGGCATCAGGGTGGTTGAATTCACCCACATGGTGATGGGCCCCACCTGCGGCATGGTGCTGGCCGACCTGGGGGCCGAGAGCATCAAGGTCGAACCCATTGAGGGAGAGCACACCCGCAAGTTGCTGGGCTCGGGGGCGGGCTTCTTCCCCCTGTTCAACCGCAACAAGAAGAGCATCGCGCTCGACCTGAAATCGCCCGAGGGGCGCGAGGTGGCGCTCAAGCTGCTGGCCACCGCCGACGTGCTGATCGAGAACTTCAAGCCCGGCGCCATGGACAAGCTGGGCCTGGGCTATGCGTCGCTCAAGGCGCTGAACCCGCGCCTGGTCTATGTGGCGCTCAAGGGCTTCTTGCCGGGGCCTTATGAGCACCGCACCGCCCTTGACGAGGTGGTGCAGATGATGGGCGGCCTGGCCTACATGACCGGCCGCCCGGGCGACCCGCTGCGCGCGGGCAGCAGCGTGAACGACATCATGGGCGGCATGTTCGGCGCCATTGCCGCCATGGGTGCGCTGATGCAGCGCGCGCAGACCGGCCGGGGGCAGGAGGTGCAGGCCGCGCTGTACGAGAACAACATCTTTCTGGTGGCGCAGCACATGCTGCAGTACAGCCTGACTGGCAAGGCGGCCGAGCCCATGCCCAACCGCATCAGCGCCTGGCCGGTGTATGACGTGTTCACCGTGGCTGGCGGGGAGCAGATCTTCCTGGCGGCGGTGAGCGATGGGCAGTGGCCGGTGTTCTGCGACGCGCTGGACCTGCCCGACCTGAAGACCGACCCGCGCCTGCAGACCAACAACGACCGGGTGCGCGAGCGGCACTGGCTCATCCCGGCGCTGCGCGAGCGGCTGAAGCACCACCGCGCGGCCGACCTGGCCGCGCTGTTCGAGCGGGTGGGCCTGCCCTATGCGCCCATCCGCAAGCCCGAGGAGCTGCTGGACGACCCCCACCTGGTGGCCTCGGGCGGGCTTGCTCCCATCGAGGTGCCCAACGACATCCCCGACGGCGCCCGGCAAGGCGACACGGTGCAAACCGTACTGCTGCCCATGGGGCTGGACGGCCAGCGCCTGCCGGTGCGCGCCAGCCCACCCGCACTGGGCCAAGACACGGCAGCCCTGCTGGCCGAGCTGGGCTACAGCGAGGCGGCCGCACAGGCCTTGCTGGCCCAGGGCCGCGCCCGCTGAAGTCTGTCGGGCGACATGCAAGGCCGGGATCAAACCTCAAAAACACTGTGAAGGTTCAATGAATTCGGCGAGAAGCCTATCGCCATATTTTCAACAATCGATCACTAAACTCGATCCGAGCTTCAGCAGATGGTGAATCTTTACGCAATCAGAAGCCTGCGCCGGGCCTGACACCGGCGTTTGCCGATTCACCCCAACTTGCTAGTCAACCAATCCCGGCCTGGCGGTTCTGATTCGTGCAGTTCATCCGCATAATGGACGGATGGACAAGCTCAAGCAGCTCGAAACCTTTGCCTCGGTGGCGCAGCGTGGCAGCCTGACGGCCGCCGCCAAGGCCGAGGGCGTGGCCCCAGCCATCATCGGCCGGCGCATCGACGCCCTGGAAGAGCGCCTGGGCGTGAAGCTGATGCACCGCACCACCCGCCGCCTGAGCCTGACCACCGAGGGCCAGGCCTTTCTGGAGGACGTGCAGCGCATCCTGGGCGAGGTGGCCGACGCCGAGGCCAGCGTGACCGAGGGCGGCCTCAAGGCTAGCGGGCACCTGCGGGTGACGGCCCCCGGCGGCTTTGGGCGCCGCCATGTTGCGCCCCTGGTGCCGCGCTTCATCGACCAGAACCCGGATGTCTCGGTCTCGCTGAACCTGAGCGACCGGGTGGTCGACCTGGTGCATGAGGGCTACGACTGCGCGGTGAGGGTGGGCGACCTGCCTGACTCGTCGATGGTGAGCCTGCGCCTGGCCGACAACCGGCGCCTGTGCGTGGCCACACCCGCCTACCTGAAGCGCGCGGGCGTGCCCCAGCACCCCAACGACCTGCACCGCCACGAATGCCTGACCCTGAGTTCCGAGGCCTCGCAGACCCGCGGCTGGGCCTTCATGATGGACGGCGAGCTGACGCACCTGAGGCCCAATGGACGCATTGAATGCTCAGACGGCGAGGTGCTGTACGCATGGTGCAAGGCGGGGCGCGGCATTGCCTGGCGCAGCACCTGGGAGGTACAGGCCCAGGTGGACGAGGGCAGCCTGGTCAGCGTACTGGAAGACTTTGCCGCGCCGCCCAATGGCATCTACGCCGTGTTCGCGCAACGCAAGCACATGCCACTTCGGGTGCGGCTGTGGATCGAGTTTCTGAAGCAGACCCTGGGCAAGTCGCTCGGGGCCAGCTTGGGCGGCGCTACCAGCCCCGCCAGCCCCAGCCCCGGCTGACGCCAATGGAAATGCTGCTGCGCGGGCCCCAGTAGCCAGGCCCCCAGCCGCCGCGGTAGTAGCCACCGCCGCGCCAGCCGCTGCCAATGAACACCGAACTGCTGTAGCCAACCGGTGGCCACCACGGGTCGGTGTAGACCACCGTGGGAGGTGCGTAGACCACGTTGGGCGAGGTCACCACCGCTGGAGGGGCCACCACCTGGGGCACAGTGGTCTGCGGCCAGACCACTGCAGCGCCCGGGGTGATGACCTGCGGGCTGGGCTGGGTGGCACCCAGGGGCGGGGCCAGTTGCGCCACGGGCGGGAAGGGCTGGGCCGGCTGGGCGGGCGCTGGCACCGGCACCGTGGCCGCCGCCTCGCCGGGATTGACGGGGATGATGGTCACGAACTGCAGGGCCACGGCGCGGCCCGGGTCAAACTGCATCTGCGAGGTGTACTGGCGGCCCTGGTAGTCGTACACCACGGTGTAGCCCTGCACCCGGTACTCCAGCACGTTCTGGGTGGTGCAGCTTTGGGTGGGCACGGTGCGGGTGCCAGGCCCCTCGATGCGGTCGCCCATCATGGCGCCCGCCACCACGCCAATGCCAGTGGCCAGGGCCACGCCGGCCCCCGAGCCGATGTTGCTGCCCACCGCGCCGCCAGCAATGGCGCCCATGATGGCGCCCGCACCGCTGGGCGGGGTTTGCACCGCCGCTGTGCCAGGCGTGCAGGTCTGCCGGGCCACGGTGACGGGTTGCAGGATGGGGGTGCTGGAGATGACCTGGCCCACCGCCTGGGCAGGCAGGGCCACCCCAGGTGGGGTGACGGGCTGGGCAGGCACGGCCTGGGGCGGCATGCCCTGAGCCATCGCCGCCGCACTGGCCAGCCCCAGCAAGGCCACACAGCGCCTTGGCGCCGTGAGCAAGCACCCCTTCGAAACCGGCTTCATGTCAGCCTCCCATGGCTTTGCGTTGACGTTCCACAAAGTCTTTGAACGTGTCAATGCCACGAAGTTGCAGGATGGTGTTGCGAACGGCGGCCTCCACCAGCACGGCCAGGTTGCGCCCGGCCTCCACCGGAATGACCACCTTGCGGATGGGCACGCCCAGCACGTCCTGGCTCAGGGGCTCGCTGGGCAGGCGCTCGTAGTCCCGGTCGAGCGTTTCGCGGCGCACCAGGTGCACGATGAGCTTGAGCCGCATGCGCCGGCGCACTGCCGTCTCGCCAAAAATGGCCTTGATGTCCAGCAGGCCAATGCCGCGGAGTTCCAGCAGGTTTTGCAGCAGCTCCGGGCAGCGGCCCTCGATGGTGTCCTGGTTCAGGCGGGCAAAGTCCACCGCGTCGTCGGCCACCAGGCCGTTGCCGCGCGAAATGAGCTCCAGCCCGATTTCGCTCTTGCCCAGGCCCGATTCGCCGGTGATCAGCACCCCGACCCCAAGGATGTCCATGAACACCCCGTGCATGGTGATGCGGTCGGCGAAGTGCTTGGACAGGTAGGCCCGCAGCACGTCGATGGCGTACGCCGCCGACACTTGGGTGGCAAACAGAGGGATCTGCGCTCGGTCGCACAGGGCAATCAGTTGCTCGGGCGCGTCCTGCCCGTCGGCCACCACCAGGGCAGGCGGCTCCAGGGTGACGATGCGCGAGACGCGGCGGGCGCAGTCCTCGGCGCTGGACTCGGTGAGGTAGTCCACCTCGCGCCGCCCGAGGATCTGGATGCGGTAGGGGTGGATGTAGTTGAGGTAGCCCACCAGGTCCGAGCCGGAACGGGCGTCGGACACCGCCACCTCGTCGAAGCGGCGCTCAGGGTTGCCGGTGCCGGCCAGCCATTTCCAGCGGAATAGGTGGCGGTGCGCTTCGAACAGCGCATCGGCGCTGACCACGACGTGTTTCATGGTGGGGCGGTGGCTTTCAGGGTGGCGGCTGAGCGGCCGGCCGGAACCGGGGTGTCAGGCAGCGGTCTGCAGCGGCGTCCATGCCGCAATCAGGGCGTGCAGCTCGGCCGCGCTGGTGGCGCCTTGCAGCCGCTCGCGCAAGGCCTTGTCGCTCAGCATCTCGGCAATCTCGGACAGGATTTCCAAATGCCGCTGGGTGGCCGCCTCGGGCACCAGCAGCACGATCAACAGGCTGACGGCCTCGTCATCCGGCGCGTCGAACGCAATGGGAGAGGCCAGCCGCATGACGGCTGCCATGGGATTCTTCAGGCCCTTGATGCGCCCGTGGGGGATGGCCACGCCATGGCCCAGGCCGGTGGAGCCCAGGCGTTCACGTGCGAACAGGTTGTCGGTGATGGTGGCCCGAGACAGCTGCGCGGCCTCCTCGAAAAACAGGCCCGCCTGTTCGAATGCGCGCTTCTTGCTGGTGGCGTCCACGTCGACCTGGACGTGGGCCTCGGGC
>CAZRRW010000162.1:0-5757 GCA_964602505.1 uncultured Burkholderiaceae bacterium | reverse complement strand
GCATGTACGAGGGCGTGTTCCGCGAGGACATGTTCGAGGAGGCCGAGGGCCTCGACCACCCCTACTTCATGACCAAGCACGAGAGCGAGAAGATCGTTCGCAAAGAGTGCAAGAGCCCCTGGACGGTTTATCGCCCCGCCATGGTGGTGGGCGACAGCCGCACTGGTGAGATGGACAAGGTGGACGGCCCCTACTACCTCTTCAAGGCCATCCAGCGCACCCGGCAGCTGCTGCCGCCGTGGATGCCGATGATTGGCATCGAGGGTGGGCGGGTCAACATCGTGCCGGTCGACTTTGTCGTGAAGGCGCTGGACCACATCTCCCACAAGGTCAAGGGCGGCGGGGGCTGCTACCACCTGGTGGACCCCACCGGCTACCGCATCGGCGATGTGCTGGCCATTTTCAGCAAGGCCGCCCATGCGCCCAAGCCCAGCCTGTTCGTCAATGCGGCGCTGCTTGGCTTTGTGCCCAAGAGCGTCAAGAAGGGCATGATGGCCTTGGCCCCCATCCGGCGGGTTCGCAACGCGGTCATGAAGGACCTCGGGCTACCCGAGGATTTCCTGACCTTCATCAACTACCCCACCCGCTACGACCGTCGCGAGACGGACGCCATGCTCAAGGGCAGTGGCATCGACTGCCCGAACCTGCACGACTACGCCTGGGTGCTGTGGGACTACTGGGAGCGCCACCTGGATCCAGCCCTTTTCATTGACCACTCCCTCAAGGGCACGGTGGCAGGCAAGGTGGTGCTGGTGACTGGCGGCTCTTCAGGCATTGGCCTGTCGGCCTCGTGCCGCTTTGCCGAGGCCGGGGCCATCACCATCATCTGCGCCCGAGATGCGGAGAAGCTGGCCGAAGCAGTGAAGGAGATCACCGCCTACGCCAAGGAGCGCGGCAACAAGAATCCGCAAGTCGTCAGCTACACGGCGGACATCGCCAACGAAGAGAGTTGCGCAGCCCTGGTCAAGACTCTGCAAGAAAAGCATGGCGGGGTCGACTTCCTCATCAACAACGCGGGCCGCTCCATCCGCCGTGCCATCGAAAGCAGCTACGCCCGCTTCCACGACTTCGAGCGCACCATGCAGCTCAACTACTTCGGTGCCCTGCGCATCACCATGGGCCTGCTGCCGGGCATGGTGGCCAAGAAAAAGGGTCACGTGGTCAACCTCAGCTCCATCAGCGTGCTGGTGAATGCCCCGCGGTTCTCGGCCTACGTGGCCAGCAAGTCCGCGCTGGACGCGTGGACGGCCTGCGCCTCCAGCGAGTTTGCCGACCAGGGCGTGACCTTCACCACGGTCAACATGCCACTGGTGCGCACGCCCATGACGGCACCGACCAAGATCTACGAGAGCATGCCCCTGCTCAAGCCCGAGGAGGCAGCCGACATGATTGTTCAGGCCTGCGTGGAGAAGCCCGTGCGTGTGGCCACCCGTCTGGGCATCTTCGGCGCAGTGCTGCATGCCCTGGCGCCGCGCGTCACGCAGATCATCATGAACACCACCTTCCGCATGTTCCCCGACAGCGCTGCGGCAAAGGGTGACAAGACCGCCAAGCCTCAGCTCTCGCCCGAGGCGATTGCCATGTCGCAGATGATGCGCGGCGTTCACTTCTGATCCCCAGCACCCGCCGGGCGCATGGTCCGGCGGGCGTGCGAACCGCTGCCTAGAATCCGCGCCCAGTTGCAAGCCCTGCGCGGAGTCCGTCATGCCCCAAGCCTCAGAGTCGGTCGATATCTCGACCATCACCCCGCGCCAAAAGGCCGAGATCCTGTCTGACGCGCTGCCCTACATCCGCAAGTTTCAAGGCAAGACCATCGTCATCAAGTATGGCGGCAACGCCATGACCGACCCAGCCTTGCAGGCTGACTTTGCCGAGGACGTGGTGCTTCTGAAATTGGTGGGCATGAACCCTGTCGTGGTGCACGGCGGTGGCCCGCAGATCGAAGACGCGCTCAACAAGATTGGCAAGAAAGGCGAGTTCGTGCAGGGCATGCGCGTCACCGACGCCGAGACCATGGAGGTGGTGGAGTGGGTGCTCGGTGGCGAGGTACAGCAGGACATCGTCGGCCTGATCAACTACGCGGGTGGCAAGGCCGTGGGTTTGACGGGCCGCGACGGCGGCCTCATCCGTGCCCGCAAGCTCAAGATGGCCGACAAGGATGACCCAACCAAGGAGGTTGACGTTGGCCAGGTGGGCGACATCGTCAGCATTGACCCTGCGGTGGTGCAGGCCCTGCAGGAGGACGCCTTCATCCCGGTGGTCAGTCCTATCGGCTTTGGCGAAGACAACGAAAGCTACAACATCAATGCCGACGTGGTGGCTGGCAAGCTGGCCACGGTGCTGAAGGCGGAGAAGCTGGTGATGCTGACCAACACCCCTGGCGTGCTCGACAAGAACGGCCAGCTGCTGACCGACCTGACCATGCGCCGCATTGACGAGATGGTGGCCGACGGCACGCTGTCGGGCGGCATGCTGCCAAAGATCAGCGGAGCGCTCGATGCGGCCAAGAGCGGGGTCAATTCGGTGCACATCATCGACGGACGCATCCCCCATGCGGTGTTGCTCGAGATCCTGACCGAGCAGGCCTTTGGCACGATGATCCGCTCGCATTGAAGGCGGCTCTGCGCATCGCGCCATGTTGGTGACGTCAGAGGCACGTCCGGTCCGGGCGGCCTTGTCGTGGAGTGGTGGCAAGGATTCGATGCTGGCCTTGCACCGAGCTCTGGACGAGGGATGGCAGGTCAGCGCTTTGCTGACCATGATGGACGAGACTGGTTTGCGCTCCCGCTCGCACGGGCTGTCGCCTGGTCTGTTGCAGGCGCAGGCGGATGCCCTGGGCGTGCCCCTGGTCACCGGCCAGGCCAGCTGGTCTGGCTATGAGGCAGCCTTCACGTCCCAGTTGCAGCAGCTAGCCAGCCGGGGGATTCAGGCGGTCGTGTTTGGCGACATTGACCTGCAGGCCCACCGCGACTGGGAGGAGCAGGTGTGTGCCCGCGCTGGCTTGGCGGCACACTTGCCGTTGTGGGGCTTGGAGCGCCGCCATCTGGTCGACGAACTGCTGGCCCTGGGCTACCGTGCCAGGGTCATTTGTGTGGACCTGGCCCGGCTGGACGCATCGTTCTGTGGCCGTGATTTTGATGCAAGCTTTTTGCGCGACTTGCCGCCGCAGGTGGACGCGTGCGGCGAGAACGGCGAGTTCCATACCTTCGTGTTCGATGGCCCGCGGTTTGCACGCCCGGTGCCGCATGCGGTGCGCCAGATCCACGAGATCCGGCCTGCGCCTCCTGCCTCGCCCGCCCTGGGCCACTATGCGGTGGCCGAGTTGGACGTATTGGCATGAGCGTGCGGCGCCAGGCTTGGCTATTCGACCTAGACGACACGCTGCATGACGCGTCCGGCGCCGTGATGCCTGTCCTCAACCAGGCGATGACGGACTATGTGGTTCGTCATCTGGGCCTGCCTGCAGAGGATGCGTCGGCGCTGCGGGCGCATTACTGGCAGCGCTACGGTGCGACCCTGCTCGGCCTGGTGCGCCACCACGGTGTGCGGGCGGCGCACTTTCTGGCCGAGACCCATCAGATGGCAGGGATGGAGGCACGGCTTCGCACGCACCGCAGTGATGTGGCCGCGCTGCGAAAGCTGTCCGGCGTGAAGCTGATCGTCACCAACGCGCCGGCTAGCCATGCGCGGCGGGTGCTGCGCACCCTGCGGCTGCACCACCTGTTTGATGGGGTGGTCTCCATCGAGCAGATGCGCATGTTCGCCCATGCGGACGCGCATCGCGCCCTCGAAGGCCTGCGGCCTAAGCCGGATGCGCGCATGTTCCGCGCCCTGTTGGTGCGCCTGGGGCGCCGCTTCGGCGTACGCCCGGCCCACTGCACCCTGGTTGAGGACACCCTGGCCCACCAACGCGCCGCCACCCGAGTGGGTATGCGCACGGCGTGGATGCAGCGCTACCTCGCCCGCCCGCGGCGCACCTGGGAGGCGAGCAGTCACTTGCATGACAAGTCACGTCATCGGCTGAGCCGCAGGCCGCCATACGTGTATGCCAGAATCAAAAGCATCCGTCGTTTGACCCATCTTTCGTACCCGCAGCACCATGAGTGACGAGTTGGCCGCCGAGCTGGAATCGGCCTCTTCCAGCAACGGCGCACCCGCCCGCAAGCGCCCCAAGCCGGGTGAACGGCGCATCCAGATCCTGCAGACCCTGGCCGGCATGTTGGAGCAGCCGGGTGCCGAGCGCGTGACCACTGCGGCCCTGGCCGCCAAGCTGTCGGTCAGCGAAGCGGCGCTGTACCGGCATTTCGCCAGCAAGGCGCAGATGTTTGAAGGCTTGATCGAGTTCATCGAGCAGTCGGTGTTCTCGCTCATCAACCAGATTGCCGAAGCCGAGCCCGATGGGTTGGCCCAGGCCCGCCGCATCTGTGCGCTGCTGCTGCAGTTTGGTGAGAAGAACCCTGGGATGACCCGCGTGATGGTGGGTGACGCGCTGGTGTTCGAGCATGAACGCCTGCAGACCCGCATGAACCAGTTCTTCGACCGGGTGGAAGGGCAGCTGCGGCAAAGCCTGCGCCTGGCGGTGCAGGCTCGTCCACAGGACCTGCAGGGGCTGGAGCCCAACGCGCAGGGCACCTTGCTCACTGACTTCTGTGTCGGTCGCTTGCAACGCTACGCCCGCAGCGGCTTCAAGCGCAGCCCAACCGACAAGCTGGACCTGCATCTCGCAGCCCTGCTTTGAGTGGTTGAGGCGGAGGTCTCCGGCTGGCGCATTGGCCTGCTGCCCGAGCGGGCGCTTTGGCTCACTGAGCTGCGCTGGCTTCTGGTGGCCGATGCCCACATCGGCAAGGCGCAGAGCTTTCGCAGGCTGGGCGTGCCGGTGCCCCAGGGCACCACCGCAGACAACCTGGCCCGCCTGAGTGCACTGATTGACACGTGGCAGCCCGAGCGCCTGGTGTTTCTGGGCGATTTCCTTCACTCGGCCCACAGCCATGCGGCGTCCACCCAGGAGGCGGTGAGCCAGTGGCGCCAGCGTCATCGGGCGCTGCCCATTGCCCTGGTGCGGGGCAACCACGATGGTCACGCCGGGGATCCGCCCGCCGCGCTGGGGTTCGAGGTGGTGGATGAACCTCTGGTGGTGCCCGAGGGCTCGGCACCACCACCGCTTCGGCAGCCCCTGCATTTGTGCCACCACCCCAAACCCGCGGAGGGCGCCTATGTGCTGGCTGGGCACTGGCACCCGTGCGTGACCTTGGCCAGCGCGGTGGATCGGGTGCGCCTGCCTTGCTTCTGGCTGGGGGCCCATGTTGGCGTGCTGCCAGCGTTTGGCGCATTCACAGGCATGCATACAGTGCGTCGACGTCCGCAAGACGCCGTGTGGGCGGTGGCTGACGGGCAGGTGCTGCCCGTCTGATCTCATGCTGCGCCGCACCAATAGGGCGGCGGTTCTAGACAACGGAAAGATCGGGCTTCAGCCCTTGCATGGACCTGCGTTTCCAGCAAAATAGCACGACCGTTCGTTTTATTCTTGCTGAGTCGCCCGCACATCACCCAACCGAAAGAGGCCTGGTCTTGAACTCCGCCGTCGTCCATGACGCCCATCGAGGCAAGAGCGCTGGTGCCCAGCACAAGGGCCAGCAGACCCGTGCGGCCATTCTGGAGGCTGCCCTGGGCCTGGCCTCGCATGTGGGGCTGGAGGGGTTGAGCATCGGCGCCCTGGCCGAAGTCACCGGCATGAGCAAGTCGGGCGTGTTCGCCCAC
>CAZRRW010000161.1:0-5961 GCA_964602505.1 uncultured Burkholderiaceae bacterium | reverse complement strand
GCCCAGGTCGATGCCCGCGTTCAACCGCCGCTGGGTGGCCGCGATGAGCTGGGCGTACCCTGCGTTGATCTCTTGCAGCACGACCACGCGCTCCTGCGCGGCCAGCAGGTCGGCAAAGGCCGCTGCTGCGGCGCTGCGCTGCTGGCCCAGGCCGTCGCTCACGTCGGCCTGGGCCGCGTCGGCGGCCGCAGCCGCCGTGCGGCGCCGCAGTTCGCGCTTGCCGCCACGTTCGACCAGCTGGTCAATGCCGATGCCGTGGTCGATGCGCTTATCGCCCAGCCAGCTGCCCGCGCCGATGCCGCGGTCCAGGTCGATCTGGCTGAGCTTGCCCACCAGCACTGGGAAGGGCGACCGGTCGGCGGCCACCACGTCGGCCTGTGCTGCCAGTGCGGCCTGGCGCAGCACCGCCACGTCGCAGTTGCGCTCGTTCACCCGCGCCAGCACTTCGCTCAAGGTGAGTGGCTGCGCCCACAAGGGCAGCGCCACCCAACAGGCCGCCAGGCCGAGTGCTGCGCCTCTCCATAGCCTCACCCCACCCTCCTGCTTGTTCTGCATGCGGGCCGGACGGTAAGCCGGGCCACCTGACCGGCCCCTGACCGGCCCCCGCCCAGCCGCCTGGCCCCGGCGCAAGCCATCACAATGCACGCATGCGGGTGTTGTTGGCCGAGGACGATCCGACCTTGCGCGAGGTGGTGGCCGCAAGCCTGGGCGACGCCGGTTGGCGGGTGGACGCCGCGGCCGACGGCCCGCAGGCCGCCCACTTCTGGGCGGTGCAAAGCTACGACGCGGTGGTGCTTGACCTCAACCTGCCCGGGCAGGATGGCCTGAGTGTGCTGCGTGGGGCGAGGGCCCGCGGCGACAAGACGCCAGTGATCGAGCTGACCGCGCGCAACCGCACCGACGAGCGCATTGCCGGGCTGGACGCCGGGGCCGACGACTACCTGGGCAAGCCCTTTGATCTGGCCGAGGTGGAAGCCCGCCTTCGGGCCCTGGTGCGCCGCAGCGCAGGCGCGGCAGACCTGGTGCAGGTGGGTGCACTGCGGCTGGACCGCAAGGCCCGCCGCTTCTTCGTGCAAGAGCATGCGCTGGATCTGCCCGCCCGGGAGTTTGAGGTGCTGGCGGCCTTGATGAGCCCGCCGGGCCGGGTGATGAGCAAGGCGGTGCTCAGCGACAAGCTGTCGGGCTGGGACGACTCGCTGGGGGCCAACGCGCTGGAGGCCTTTGTGTCGCGGCTGCGCAAGAAGCTGGCGGCGGCGGGCGCCAAGGCGGAGATCCGCACCTTGCGAGGCCTGGGCTATGTGATGGAGGCGGATGTCACCTCCAATGACCAGCAGCCCGGGGGCAGCCCTCACCCATGACCGACACGCCAAGGATGCCGGCCTCGCTGGCCACACGCATGGGCTGGCACCTGTTGGTGCCGCTGGCGCTGGTCTGGGCTGTGGGCACGGGCATGAGCGTGTGGCTGGCCTGGCAAAGCACCCAGCGCGGGCTGGACCGTGCCTTGGTGGACGATGCCCAGGCCATCGCCAGCAGCGTGCGGCTGGCCCCCGCAGACGCCAGCGGTGTGCGGCAGGAGCGGCCGGCAACCGGCAGCCTGGCGGGCCAGGCCCCCGGCGCCGCAGCCAGCCTGGCCGCTACACCCGCCCCCCCGCGCCTGGTGACCGGGCTTAATGCCGACGAGCTGGGCTTCCTGCTGTTTGATCACGACGACTCGACCTTCTTTGCCATCTTCGACGGGCAGGGCCGCATGCTGGCCGGGCACCCGGGCATGGTGCTCCGCGACACGCCTGCCCAGGCCAATGCCTTCGTGCTGCGCGACGCCGTGTTCGAGGGGCAGCGCGTACGCCAGGCGACCCTGCGCAAGGACCTGCCCGCGCCCTTCTATGTGATTGCGGCCGAGACCACCCGGACCCGTGCTGACTTGTGGCGCCAGCTGCTGCTGTATGCGGTGCTGCCGCAGGCCGTGCTGCTGGTGCTGTTGGCTTGGTGGCTGCGCCGCAGCATCGTGGCCGACCTCAGGCCCCTGGCCAGCCTGAACGAGGCACTGGCCGCGCGGGGGGCGAAAGACCTGTCACCAGTGTCGGCCGATCACCCCAACCGCGAGCTGGTGTCTTTGGCCAGCAGCGTGAACGGCCTGCTGGAGCGCCTGCAGGCCAGCATCCGCGGGCACCGCGAGTTTGTGGGCAACGTGGCGCATGAACTGCGCACACCGCTGGCGGGCATGCGCGCCCTGGCCGAGCACGGCCTGGCCCAGAGTGACCCGGCCCGCTGGCGTGAGCCGCTGGTGCAGATCGTGCAGGTGAGTGAGCGGGCCAGCCACCTGACGCGGCAACTGCTGGCCCTGGCGCTGGCGCAGGAGGCGCGCAGCGAGGCGGAGTTTGTGCCACTGCGCCTGGACGAGGCGGTGCGCGAGGCGGTGTTGCGCCACCAGGCGCGCGCGCGCCAGCTGCAGGTTGATCAGGGTGCCAGGCAGCAGGACGGCCAGCCACCAGGCGCGCGCGCGCCAGCTGCAGGTGGATCTGGGCGCCGAGGGCGTGGAGGAAGGCGTAGACGCCCCCGTGACCGTGCGGGCGCATCCCGCGTTGCTGGCGGGACTGCTGGACAACCTGATCGACAACGCACTGCTGCATGGCCGACCGGCCGCTGCCACGGCGGGCGGCTCCACGGTGGTGCCATGCGTCACGGTGGGGCTGGCCCGTACGGGGCGCGAGGTGCGGCTGTTTGTGGAGGACAACGGCCCAGGCATTCCGGCGGGGGAGGAGGCGAAGGTGTTCGAGCGGCTCTATGGCGCGCCTGGTGGCTCTGGCCTGGGCCTGTCGATCGTGCGGGAATATGCCCAGCTGATGCAGGCGAAGGTGGGCCTGACCCCTGCCCGGGGTGGTGGCGGGGCCCGCTTCGAGGTCGGCTTCAGTCTGGCTTGAGGGTGCGCATGGCTGAGCGAGCGGCTTCGACGGTGTGGTCGAGGTCGGCCTGCGAATGCGCCGCGCTCACAAACCCCGCCTCGTACAGCGCCGGGGCCAGGTAGACGCCCGCGCCCAGCATGGCGTGGAAGAAGCGGTTGAAGCGTTCGTTGCCGGCGGCGCCACCGTCCATCACCTCGGTGTAGTTCTGCGGCAGGCTGGCGCGGAAGAAAAAGCCGAACTTGCCGCCTTCGCTGTCGGCGCTGAAGGGCACGCCCGCCTTGGCGGCCGCGGCCTTCAGGCCCGCCACCAGGGTTTGGGTCTTGGCGGTCAGTGCCTCAAAAAAGCCGGGTTGCGAGATGAGCCGCAGGTTGGCCAAGCCAGCCGCCACCGCCACCGGGTTGCCCGACAGGGTGCCCGCCTGGTACACATTGCCGAGGGGTGAAAGCTTCTGCATGACCTCGCGCTTGCCGCCAAAGGCTGCCAGCGGCATGCCGCCGCCGATCACCTTGCCCATGGCCGTCATGTCGGGGGTGATGCCATACACCGACTGGGCACCGCCTAGGGCGACGCGAAAGCCGCTCATCACCTCGTCCCAGATGCACAGGGCGCCATGGCGGGTACACAGCTCGCGCATGGTGCCCAGAAACTCGCGGCTGCCGCGCACGAAGTTCATGTTGCCGGCAATCGGCTCGACCATCACGCAGGCGATCTGGTCGCCCATCCTGGCAAACAGGTCGGCCAGGGCCTGGGTGTCGTTGTAGGGCAGCACCAGGGTGTACTTGGCCAGGTCGGCCGGTACGCCGCCGGAGTTGGGGTGGCCAAAGGTGGCCAGGCCCGAGCCCGCCTTCACCAGCAGGCTGTCCGCATGCCCGTGGTAGCAGCCTTCAAACTTGACGATGAAGTCGCGCCCTGTGTAGCCGCGCGCCAGGCGCAGGGCGCTCATGGCGGCCTCGGTGCCGCTGGAGACCAGGCGCACCATCTCCACGCTGGGCATGCGCGCGCAGATCTCCTCGGCCATCACGATCTCGTCTTCGGTGGGGGCGCCAAAGCTGAGCGAGCGGGTGGCCGCCTGCTGGACGGCGGCCACGATCTCGGGGTGGGCATGGCCCAGGATCATCGGCCCCCAGGAGCCGATGTAGTCGATGTAGCGCTGGCCATTGGCGTCCCAGATGTAGGCGCCTTCGCCGCGGGTGATGAAGCGCGGTGTGCCGCCCACAGCGCGAAAGGCGCGCACGGGGGAGTTGACGCCACCGGGGATGTGCTGCTGGGCGCGTTCAAACAGTTGCTGGTTGCGATCGGTCGTCATGGGTGGAAGTGGGTGGCAGGGGTTGGGGGCAGGTGCGTTCAATGGGTGTAGGGCTTGCTGGGCTCGTCGCTGGCGGGCTCGCCACCGGCATCGGCTTGCGCTGGCCCCTCGGCGTGGGCCCAGAAGAAGCGGTCGGGCAGCACGTTGCCCATGCCAGGGCGAAAGCCGGCGTCCAGGGCGCTGTCCAGAAAGGCCAGGCCCTCGGACACGGCCTCGCCCAGATCGGCCCCGTTGGCCAGCAGGGCCGCGATGGCGGCTGACAAAGTGTCGCCCGCCCCTGCAAAAACCGCCTCGAAGCGTTCAAAGCGTGCGCTGGCGCCGGCCCCCTCTGCGCTGGCCAGCAGGTTCTCGACCATGTCGCTGTCGGGCACCGGGATGCCGGTCACCAGCACGTGGCTGGTGCCCCGCTCGGCGGCGGCCACGGCGAACTCACGGGCTGACGGCACGCGCTGCTTGTCCCAGTCGGGCAGCAGCCAGTGGCGCAGGGTGACGTGGTTGCCCACCAGCAAGGTGGTCTGGGGCAGGATGAGGTCGGCCAGCGCCTCCCAGTAGTCCTCCTGGCGGCTGTCTTCCAGCCAGGGCAGGGCGGGGCAGTAGGTCACGACGGGCGTGTCGTCGTAGTCGCTCAACAGCTCGGCCACGCTGGCCATGACTTCGACGCTGCCCAGGTAGCCCACCTTGAAGGCCTGCACCGACACGTCCTCCAGCAGGCCTTCGGCCTGCTCGGTCACCGTGGCCTCGTCCACCGGGTCTTGGTCAAACACTTCGGCAGTGTCGCGCATCAGCAACACCGTCACCACCGGCAGGCAGTGGGTGCCCATGGCGGCGGCGGCCCCCACATCGGCCGAGGTGCCGCCCGCGCCGCTGGGGTCTGCGGCATTGAAGCTCATGAGGCAGGCAGGGCCTTGATCGGTGGCTTCGTCGGGTGGGGTGGGGGTCTGCATGCGGCCCAATATAGCGGGCGGGCCTCGCGTACCCTTTGGTATTCATATGCGCCCGAGAAGCCCCGCCTGTTTCAGGTTCGTTACGGTTTTGCTGGGCTTTCGGCGGGTTTGCGTCGATAGAATGAATCGGAGTGTTACACCTTGTTCGCGTTGTTAAAACGCGTGTGGATCCGTGCTGTGACCAACGAAACGAAAACCTGGATGTGCCTGATTTGCGGCTGGATCTATGACGAGGCCGCCGGTGCCCCAGAGCATGGCATTGCGGCGGGCACCGTGTGGGCGGATGTCCCGATGAACTGGATCTGTCCCGAGTGCGGCGCCCGCAAGGAAGATTTCGACATGGTCGCGATTTGAGCGACCACCGAGCATGAGCAGGGGAGCAGTCCGATGAGCAGTGCCGAAGGCCCCTTGCGTGTTCTTGTCATTGATGACAGCAACACCATCCGCCGCAGCGCCGAGATCTTCCTCAAGCAGGGCGGTCACGAGGTGCTGCTGGCCGAAGACGGGTTTGATGCACTGGCCAAGATCAACGACCACGCCCCCCATCTGGTGTTCTGTGACGTCCTCATGCCCAGACTTGACGGCTACCAGACCTGCGCGATCATCAAGCGTAACGCCAAGTTCGCCAACGTGCCGGTGGTCATGCTGTCGTCCAAGGACGGCGTGTTCGACAAGGCGCGCGGACGCATGGTGGGCTCGCAGGATTACCTGACCAAACCCTTCACCAAGGACCAGCTGCTTGAGGCGGTGCGCCAGCACACTCAGGCCGTGGCCTGAGGTGTCAGACCCATCCCACTCAGAAACCTAG
>CAZRRW010000160.1:2943-5965 GCA_964602505.1 uncultured Burkholderiaceae bacterium | reverse complement strand
TGCCTGACTTTCACGCTGGTCTTGCTCGTTTGGGAGCACTCACAGCGGCTGACGGTTATGTGTTTTGCGTTGAGCCATTGCTTGAGCACGCAGCTGTGTATTCTTTGGTACGAGGAGATGTTGATGAGTTCGCACGCACCGTGACTCTCAAGTCTCGTGCAGCAGCGTGGGACCAAAAGGAGAAACGATACCGCGTCTACACAGGAGATGAACTGAACGATTTCTTCAGCATTGATTATCTTGACGTAGTCTCAAGAGGCGGGGTTAGCGTATTGCCATCACTTGTGTTTGGCGGTGTGATTGAATCAATGCGGGAAGCGGGCCGCGAACTGTCTGTCGATGCGAAGAGTCGCCTATGGGAGGCATGCTGTGCTTTTCCTGGATCTTGGGACCGTCAATCAGCTTGGCTGTTGCGAAAGCCCTCAGTTCGAGTTGGTGATGGCGTGTCGAATAGCTGATTCCGTTGTCATGCCTGCTAGTTGATGATGAGCACGTTCCAACTGATCCGGCACGGCTTCGCGTTGCTGGGTCGGAATCAGCAGTTGAGGTTACTTCTGTTACTTGGCCTCATGCTGCTTGCGTCTGCGGTCGAACTTCTATCTGCTGGCGCGGTTCTTCCGTTTCTTGCTGTGCTCGCGCTGCCAGTCGAATCTATCAGTCCGCAGCTTCGTGCTCTGTTTGTATCAGTATTCGGTGACCTTGACCACAGCACACTAAGGTGGAACCTTACTGCTCTATTTGTAATGACTGTTGTAGTGTCTGGTTTGGCGAGATATTTGTTGCTCTTTTATCAAGCTCGCTTCTCATACGGTGTAGCAAATGAGCTGTCAGTGCGAATGTTTCGTGAGCTACTTAAGCGCGACTTTTCATTTCATAATCAATCAACCACATCCGACCTGATTTCTACAACTGCCAGCAAAGTTGGGCTTGGTGTATTTAATGTACTACTGCCGATGATGTTGTTGATCACCTCTATTCTGTCTGCTGTAGCTATTGCACTTGGATTGTTCTTGATGGCTCCGTCGGTGACTGTGGTTGTAATCTTTTTCATTGCGTCTATTTACGGCGTAATATTCTTTCTGAACAAGGCTAATATTTCTAGGATGGGTAGAGAGCTTAGTGATCGGCAGTCGGCTCTCTATAGAGTGCTACAAGAAGGGTTTTCTGCAATCCGTGAAATAATTTTGTACAAGAAGCAACACATCTATATTTCTAGATACTCAAGTGCGGACTTCCGAGTAAAGAGGATACTTTCTGATTCTCTGGTGGTTGCTTCCGCTCCTCGGTATTTGGTGGAGACCATCGGGATCTCTGCAATAGCAGTCGCGGCATACACGGTTGCTGTCGGCGAGGGCGGACTTGCTGCTTCCATTCCAATCTTTGGGTTATTTGTCTTCGCTGCACAGCGGCTGCTTCCGGCGGTGCAGTTGATGTATCAAAACGCAATTGCAATAAAGGTAGGTATACCTGCATGCGTAGAGGTTATTCAGCTCTTCGAACAAAATAGACTTGCGTCTTCTGTCAAGTGGGCTAAAGACGATGTGAGCCCAGATGCTCACAGATTTCGTGAGTGGCGGAGTCTTGAGTTGCTGGACGTAGGCTTTAGCTACGCGTCTAGGCCGAGTCCTGTTCTTGTTAGATGCAACTTCAAGTTGAACCGCGGTGACGTGGTCGGCATAGTTGGCCGATCCGGTAACGGCAAAAGTACCCTTATCGATGTGATGATGGGATTGCAAGTTGCGACGTCTGGGAAAGTGATGGTTGATGGGTTAATGCTTGACGCAGCGGCTGTATCTAGTTGGCAGAGCCAGATTGCGCATGTGCCTCAACAGGTGTTCTTACATGAAGGGTCCGTGCTAGAGAATGTTGCTTTCGAGCTGGATCAGTCAGCGATTGATCGTGATGCCGTTTATGCGGCCTGCTCGGCGGTTGGCCTAGATGGACTCATCAGCAGTTTTCCCCATGGGTACGAAACACGTCTCGGCGAACGTGGCAGTTCGCTTTCCGGCGGCCAGCGTCAGCGCATTGGCATCGCTCGGGCCTTGTACAGAAAAGCGTCGGTTCTGTTCTTGGACGAGGCGACTAGTGCATTGGACGACGATTCGGAGTCATTGGTGCTCGAGTGTTTGGAATCAGTTAAGCAGATTTCCACGATTGTGATGATTACTCACAAGCCCAAGACGTTGTCGATCTGTAGCCGAATCGTTGAATTGTCCGGGGGGCGCATTTCCAGCGAGTTCAGATCATATGCTGAGTATATGTCTAGCCGGTCCACTGGCGTTATGTAGTATTTGGAGTAGGTGCTGTTGACCGTTTATTCATGAAAATACTCATCACCGGTGGCACCGGTTTCTTGGGTCGCAGCCTTGTGCGACGGTTGCTCTTGTCTGCTCACGAAGTTTGGGCGCTGGTCCGTTCGTCCGAGGCGGTTGCTGCGTTGCCGCCGGGTGTGCGTCCGGTCAAAGGCGACATGGCCAGCCTGCCGGTGAGCGCTTTGCCGGCTCATGTGGATGCTGTCATCTCGTTGGCCCAGTCTGAGCACTTTCGCAACTTCCCCGAGCGTGCGGTTGATGTGTTTGACGTGAATGTCCGCGGGCATCTGCTGTTGCTGGATTGGGCTCAGCGCCAAGGGGTTAGGCGCTTCCTCATGGCTTCATCTGGCGGCATCTATGGCCCAAAGGCCCAGCCGTACGTGGCAGAAGACCAGCTCCTTGCGGTGGATTCACCCTTGGGCTTCTACTTGGGCACCAAGCTGTCTGCCGAGGTGCTGTTTCAGAACTATCGAAAGCTCTTTCACACGGGTGCCATCCTGCGGCCCTTCTTCATTTATGGGCCAGGCCAGGGGGCCGACATGCTAGTTTCAAGGCTGATTGCCTCTGTACGTGAAGGCCGCCCGGTGCAGCTGCAAGGGCCAGACGGCCTGAAGATGAACCCGGTGTTCGTGTCCGACGCTGCGGCGGCCTTTGAGGCCGCCTTGGGCTTGCAGGGCTTTCATGTGCTGAATGTGGCGGGGCCAGAGGTG
>CAZRRW010000160.1:0-2874 GCA_964602505.1 uncultured Burkholderiaceae bacterium | reverse complement strand
CGACTATGTCGCCAGCACGGCTGCAGCTGAGCGGGCACTTGGCAAACCCACGGTGGGTGTGGGCGAGGGCCTCAGAAGAACCTTGAATGGAGAGTTGAAGTGACAGTAGGCAACACCCCTAAGAGCTTCTTTGACAAGTGGTCTAAGAACGCCGACGCCTTTTACGCCGAGACCTTGCGCGAAGGGTCTGACACACAGCGCTGGATCTTGCAGCGCAACGGCTGTGCCACTCCACAGGCCTGGGCTGCACGGCTGGCCACCTGTGCCCGGGTGCTAGACGCTGGTTGCGGCAATGGCCGGGTGACGGCGCTGCTGAGGCAGCTGGCTCCCGAAGCAACCGAGGTGATGGGCATTGACCTGCTGGCCGCAGACGTGGCACGGCAGAACTTTGAAGGTGCGCCAAACATGCGCTTTGAAAGCCGCGACTTGGTGCAGGGCGTGGCAGGCATAGGCGAGTTCGACTACATCTACTGCCAAGAAGTGTTGCACCACACGGCCAACCCCGAGAAGGCCTTTCAAAACCTGTGCGGCATTCTTCGCCCGGGTGGCGAGCTGGCCATCTACGTCTACAAGCAAAAGGCCCCCGCCAGGGAGTATGTAGACGACTATGTGCGGGCCCGCATTGCCAGCATGCCGTACGACCAGGCCATGGAGCAGTGCCGCCAGATCACTGCGTTTGGCCGCACGCTGGCAGAGGCTGGGTTGAAGGTGACGGTGCCCAAGGTGGACGTGCTGGGCGTCGAGGCTGGCGAGTACGACGTGCAGCGTTTGGTGTACCACTTCTTTGCCAAGTGCTACTGGAACCCCGACTTGTCCGAACACGAGAACGTGCTCGTCAACTACGACTGGTACCACCCGCAGGTGGCCACCCGGCACACACTGGAAGAGGTGCAGGGCTGGTATGCACGGGCAGGCCTGAAGGTGGTGCACACCCATGTGGACCACTACGGCATCACAGTGCGTGGCCTGGCTGCGGGTTGAAGGCTGGGTGGGTTGGCTTTGGGCAAGCTTCGCGTCATTCACCTGCCCGCCGCCGTGGGTGGCAACGCGCAGTGCCTCAGCCGCCACATGGCGTTGCAGGGCGCTGACAGCCAGACCTGGGTGCTAGAGCCCAACAGGTACGGGTATGCGGCAGACCGCCAGCTGTTTGCAGCTGGCGACAACGCCGTGCTGCGCGAGCTGAAGCGTCTGGCAGCCCTGGCTCGTCTGGTCAGGGCCGATGTGGTGTTTTACAACTTTGGCTCTACCCTCTATGGCTCTGTGGGCCTGGGCGAGCCACTGCCTGCGAGCAAGCTGGTCCAGGCTTTGCACCGGCAATACCTCAAGGCCATGCAACGGCTGGAGCTTTGGCTGCTGAACCAGGCCGGGCGAGTGCTGGTCGTTCAGTACCAGGGCGACGACGCCCGGCAGGGCGACTACTGCCGACAGCACTTTCCAGTCAGCATCGCCGCCCATGTAGAGCCGGGCTACTACAGCCCAGAGGGAGACGCGTACAAGCGCGGCCAGATCGGCCTGATGGGCCACCATTGCCACCGGGTGTACGCCCTCAACCCCGACTTGCTTCATGTGCTGCCACCCCATGCGCAGTTTCTGCCGTACAGCCACATTGCCTTGGATGACTGGTCGCCCGCTTACGCCAGCGCGGCCGACAACACACCTCTGCGCATAGGCCATGCGCCCACCCACCGCGGGGTCAAGGGCACTGGCGAGTTTCTGGCGGCTCTGGACGCACTGCGTGCCGAGGGTTTGGCCTTTGAGTTGGTGCTGGTAGAGGGCAAAACCCAGGCAGAAGCCAAGGCGTTGTACGCCACAACGGACGTGGTGTTCGACCAGCTCTACGCGGGGTGGTACGGTGGGCTCGCGGTAGAGGTGATGGCCTTGGGCAAGCCAGTCATGGTTTACCTGCGCGACGAAGACCTGGGCTTCATTCCGCCAGACATGCGGGCGGACCTGCCCTTCATTCGCACTGCCCCCCACACCTTGCTGGCTGATCTTCGGGCTTTGCTGCGCACGCCCAGGCCCCAACTGGTGCGGGCTGGCCAGCAGGCCAGGGCCTATGTTGAGAAGTGGCACAACCCGGTGCAGATCGCTCAGCGGGTGTTGGCCGATATCCAAGAGGTGCGGGGTCAGCCAGAAGCCACCCCAGGCCGGGCCCCGCTTGGTGCCCCAGTGGTGGTGCTGGCCAACAACCCGGTGGTTCACGATGCCCGGGTCATTCGTCAGGCCGAGTCGTTGGCCAGCTTTGGCCACCAGGTGGTGGTGGTTTGCCGTGCCGGCAGCAACGCACCAGCGCGCGAAACGCGGCATGGCGTCACCTACCTGAGGGTGGGCGGGGCACCCGTGCGTGATGCCGTTCTGCCTTTTGCAAGGCTATTGCAATGGCCGCGCCACTATTGGGGCATGTACCTGGCGGCCAGCCTGTTGCTGCTGTTGGCGGCTCCGCTCATCGTGGCCTTGCACCTTGCGGTGCGGGCCGTGCGGGGTCTGTGGGGCGGCAAGGTTGGGCGGCCAGATGTTCGGCTGCTGGAGGCCATTGCCTACCCCCTGGTGCGGTCGCAAAGCTTCATGTGCGCCGCCCGCCGGGCGGTGCTGGCCCTGCGCCCCGGCATCGTCCATGCCAACGATCTCGACACCCTGGAGACAGCGGTGTCTGTCAAGCAGCAACTGGGCTGCAAGGTGGTGTACGACGCACACGAGCTAGAGACCGACCGCAGCGACCGAACCGGCTGGCTGCTGCGGCGGTTTGTGCGCTGGCAAGAGAAAGTGGGCATTGCAAAGGCCGATGCTGTGGTCACGGTGTCTGAGGGGATCGCAGATCACCTAGCCCAGTTGTACGGTGTTCCCACAAAGGTCCTCAACCAGGCAGTGCGCCGA
>CAZRRW010000159.1:0-5989 GCA_964602505.1 uncultured Burkholderiaceae bacterium | reverse complement strand
GCAAAGAAAGCCGCCGCCAAGAAAGCCCCGGCAAAGAAAGCTGCGGCCAAGAAGGCCCCGGCAAAGAAAGCCGCCGCCAAGAAAGCCCCGGCGAAGAAGCCTGCGGCCAAGAAAAAAGCGGCCAAGAAGCCTGCGAAGAAAGCTGCGAAAAAGCCTGCTGCCAAGCCGGCGGCGAAGCCAGCCCCGGCGCCGGTTGCGGCCACCACCTTGAATCCTCAGGCTGCGTGGCCCTTTCCAACCGGAAACAAGCCTTAAGTTCTGGCTTGTGCCAACTGAAAGCCCCGCCCAAGCGGGGCTTTTTTATGGGCTGCGAGCGCCCCCCTGTAAGTTGGTACACCACCATTGACCCTGCTGAATGCGCTCAGGGCCTGACGTATCCATCTAGGGCGCGTTAACACTAATGGCATGTCGATTGGATCGAATGCAGACCCGGGTGCATGGAAATCACGTCTGCCCAATTCGCACAAATCGAACTCTGTCTGCCCACCCAGCGTGGCAACGTCAGCCTGAGCAATCTACAGATCGTCAATGCCATCCTGTACGTAGCCGAGCACGGTTGCAAGTGGCGCGGCCTGCCTAAGCGCTTTGGCAACTGGCACACGATCTATACGCGCATGAATCGCTGGGCTAAAGCTGCGGTGCTGGATCGGATGTTCGAGGAGCTACAGAAGGCTCAGGTGGTTCGCGTCAAGATTGAAGCCGTGTCGCTGGACTCCACCAGCATCAAAGTGCACCCTGATGGCACGGGTACGCTTAAAAAAGCCTCTCTTGAATTCCGAGTGGGTGGATGCGAAGGTGTTTTGGCTGTCAGCCGGGGTCAAGGGCGGGCGCAGCCCGGCGGCGTCCAGCGCGAACTCCTCCACGCTGCGGGGCTGGCTGCGCTCGGGCGTGAGGCGCTCCAAAAAGGCGCGGCGGGGGTCGGCCACCACGGGCAGGCCACCAGCGAGGCCGAGCAGGGCGTCGATGGTTTCGCCATCGCCACGCAGTTCATACACGGCCGGGGTGGTGACCATGCCAGCCAGCGCCACATGCCCAAGGGCCGGTGGAATCAAGATGGTGTCGCCGTCGATCAGGCGCACGTCCTTTGACTTGTCGCCTGCGGCGATGAAGGCGTAGAGGTCCAATTCGGTCACGACGGCGTTGTTGCGGCGCAGCTGGACGCGGCGCATGGACCCGTTGGCGTTGGGCCCACCGCTGGCAAACAGGCTGCTGACCAGCGAGGACATGCTGCTCACGCTGTAGGTGCCCGGCCGGCGGGCCTGACCGACGACGTAGATGGTGATGGCGCGCAACTGGCCGAAGGTGACGCTGATGTCGAAATCACGGAACACCCGGCCGATGGCGGCGCGGATGACGCTTTCTGCCTGCCCCGCCCGCACCCCGGCCAGCTGCACCGTGCCCACCCGGGGGATGACGATGAGGCCGTTGCGGTCGATGATGGCCCGCACGTCAATGTCTACCGAGCCCCAGCCCCGGATCTGCACTTCGTCGCCCGGCCCAAGGGGCTGGTCAGGGGACACTGGGGCAAACGGATTGCCGGCTGCCGCCGACTGGGCCGCCAGACCCACTGCCTGAGGGCGCATTGAAGGTCTGCGTCGGCGCTGCGCCGAGGGGCTGCGCCAGCGCCCCGGCGACGGCAAGGGTGCCGACAAGGGCCACCGCCAAATGCCGACCTGCGGCCACGGTGTCGATCATGCGCTGGATCATGGAAACCAGGGGTTGAATGCTGACAACCCCGCATGTACTCACACTGGCCAGGCGCGGTCGTGTTGTTGAGGGGCCGTGCACAATCGCACGACCCCAAGGTCCTGATGCTGCATGACGCCCCGCGCCGAACCCCTTGACCCCGGCGCGCCAGAGGCGCGGCTTGGGGCAGCCCTGACCTGGGCCTGCGCGCTGACGGCTCTGGGCCTGGCGGCCATGGCAGTGGTGGGCGTGCTGGCGCGCCACGCCATCCTGCCCGACCAGGACATCTGGGACGGCTTGATCGAGGCGTACCTGGGCGTCAGCCAGGGGGACTGGCGAGCCTGGTGGGCCCAGTACCCCGAACACCGGCCTGTCATCACCCGGGTGCTGTTCTGGGTGGATGAGCGCTGGCTGGGGGGCAGCGTCGTTTTTCTGTTTGTTTGCAGCCTGGCGGTGCTGGGGCTGACGGCCTGGTTGTTCGCCAGGCTGGCGGCCGATGCCACGGCAGGGGAACCCCGGTGGCTGGGCTGGCTGACGGCAGGCTGGCTGTTTCTGTACACCCAAGCGGAGTTGTTTGCCTCGGCCATGGCCAGCTGCTTCTATCTGGCTTATCTGCTGCCACTGGCTGCCTTCCATGCCCTGCACCGCGCGGCCAGTGGGCCTGTGGCAACGCGGCAGGCCTGCTTCGGGCTGGCGCTGGCCTGCGGTGTGGCTGCGGTGGGCAGCCAGGGCAACGGGCTGCTGACGCTGCCGGTCATGG
The DNA here is from genome assembly GCA_964602505.1 of uncultured Burkholderiaceae bacterium. Classification (GTDB taxonomy): domain Bacteria; phylum Pseudomonadota; class Gammaproteobacteria; order Burkholderiales; family Burkholderiaceae_C; genus CAZRRW01. Next base: position 3,543 of record CAZRRW010000159.1, on the reverse strand, counting down.
TGGTGCTGGCGGTGTGCATGCGCCTGCCCTGGCGACAGGTGCTGGTGGTGGCGGGCGTGGCAGCCCTGTGTGTGGGCGCGTATCTGGCGGACTACAGGCGCCCGCAAGGTCTGGGCTCCATTGCGCTGGCCCTGAGCCGACCAGCTGACGTGCTGACCTTTGTGCTCGGCTTCTTTGGCTCGCCGTTTTTCTGGCTGGCGGGCAAAGGCCTCGTGGGCGGGGGGCTTGCGGTGGTGGCGGGTGCGGGCTGGCTGGCACTGCTGTGTGCCGTGGGCTGGCGCCTGTTACGCAGACGGGGCGCCGCCCTGAATTCGGCACAGTGGGCGCTGCTGGCGTTGCTGGGCTACCTGTTGGCCAGTGCCTTGCTGGCGGCCAGCGGGCGCCTGGTGTATGGGCCGAGCACCAGTGTGTCGAGCCGCTACACCCTGCCTGCGCTGCTGGGCTGGTCAGCTGCGGTGGTGCTGGCGGCCCCGCTGTGGGGCCATGCCTTGCGCCGTCGCTGGGTAGCCTGGCCCGTCGGCCTGCTGCTGGCAGGGGCCTTGTTCTTCCAGGCCCAGGCCCTCAGCCGAGTGCTGGCCCCGGTGTCTGGTGCTCAGCAACTGGCGCTGTGGCAGCCGATGCTGGCCCTGGAGCTGGGCGTGCCGGACATGGACACCCTGCGGGGCCATCACCCGGACGTGGCGCGACTGGTGCGCCTGGCCGATGAGGCGGTGCGCCGGGACGTGAGCGTGTTTGGCAAGCCGCCCCTGCAGGGCGCTCGCGACTTGCTCGGCACGCGGGTCACGGCCCCAGCAGCGGCGATTTGCACGGGGCAACTGCGGCAGGTGATGCCCGTGGCCAACCAGGCGTGGAAGGTGCAGGCGAGCCTGCCCTGGGCTGGCGCGGACGCCGTGAGCGAGCGCTGGCAGCGCCTGCTGGTGCTGGATGCGCAGTCACACGTGGTGGGCGTGCTGTTCAGGCACCCCAAATCCATGCGCCACACCGAGGGGCCGGACGGTCTGCCAGAAACGGCGAACGCGGTGGGCTATGTGTTGGGCGGTGCACCCTGGCCAATGTGGCGGATCGTGGACGAGCAGGCCGCCTGCGTACTGGCGGCGACGCCGCCTTGAACCCCGGCGCGGCCAAGCCGGGCGGCACCCGTGTGGCGATTACTTCAGCGACTCGATCAGGTCCACGTATTCCTGCATGGCCGCGTCGGCTGACTTGCCCTTCTGCTCGGCCCAGGCGTCGAACTTGGCGCGGCCCACCATGTCGGTAAAGCCAGGGCGCTTGCCTTCCACATCGCCCGCGCTGGCCTGCTTGTAGAGCGCATAGATCTTGAGCATGGTCATGTTGTCGGGGCGTTCGCTCAGGTTCTTGCTGTCGGCAACGGCTTTGTCGAATTGGGCTTTGAGGTCAGACATGGATGCTCCTGCGGTGTTTTGACGACCAGGGTCGCGCGGGTTGGGGTTAGCGCCCGGATGCTATCCGCAGCCAGGCCGCCAGAATAGGGCGGTTTGTATTTGAATCATTCAGGGGATCCCGATGGTCACTCGCCTCAAGGCCAGCACCGCGCCGAAAGCGGCGGCCCAACCCAAGGCTGGCCTGCGCCAGGCCGCTGCTGGGGCAGCCCCGCAGCCCAGTCGCAAGCCCAAGCGCCTCCAGGCCCTGGCCGCACGCAAGGCCCAAGCTAACGAGGCCGCTGCTGGCGGGGGGCTGGGGGCTCTGGCGGGCCTGGCCCAGGCCCTCAATGGCGTCAATCTAGGGGCCTTGCTGCAGAACGCGCAAGGCTTGCTGGGCCCTGCCGTGGCAGCGGGTACCGAGACCGCCACACAGCTTGGCAAGACGGTGGGCAGCAGCGTGGACAAGGCCGTGGGCCGCCCCATCCGCGCCCGGGTGCAGGGCGAGCCGATGAGCCGGGTGGACACGGCCTGGCTGCGCATGGACAGCGAGCACAACCTCATGATGATCGTGGGCGTGTGGCTGCTTGAGCCAGCCATTGCCTATGACACCTTGTGCCAACGGGTGGAGGAGCGCCTGCTCAAGTTCAAGCGTTTTCGCCAGAAGGTGGTGCAGGACGCGGCGGGGGCCACCTGGGTGACCGACCGCAAGTTCGACATTCACAACCATGTGGTGCGGGTGGAACTGCCCAAGCCCAAGCGGGGCGAAGACCCCCAGCGGGCCCTGGAAGACCTGTGCGCCCGCCTGGCGGCCGAGCCACTGGATCCGAGCCGCCCCTTGTGGCAGTTGCACCTCATCGAGCACTACAACGCCCACGGCATCAAGGGCAGTGCCATGGTGGCGCGCATCCACCACTGCATTGCCGACGGCATTGCCCTGATCTCGGTGATGATGAGCATCACCGACGGCGGCGCGGCCCCGCCCAGCAAGAAGCCGAAGGCGGCTGAGGAGGACTGGGTGGCCGACCTGCTGCTCAAGCCGCTGCTGAAGGCTGGCAGCATGGCCACCGGCGTGACCGTGAAGGCGCTGGACGTGTACGGCCAGGGCATGGCCCGTGGCATGGCGGCCCTGCAAGACCCACAGAGAACCGCTCAGCAAGTGGGCGACAGCAGCCTCGCCGCTGCCCGCACCGCCATGCAGCTGCTGCAGGACGCCAGCGCCCTGGCCCTGATGCCCGACGACTCGCCCACCCGGCTGAAGGGCAAGCCCGGCACCACCAAGCGGGTGGCCTGGAATGACCCCATTCCCCTGGACGATGTGAAGGCGATCGGCAAAACCCTGGGCTGCTCGGTCAACGACGTGCTGCTGGCCTGCGTGGCTGGGGCCATTGCCGCCTACTTGCAGGACAAGGGGGAGGACGTGACGGGCAAGGAGATCCGCGCCATGGTGCCGGTGAACCTGCGCCCGCTGGACAAGGCCCATCAGCTGGGCAACAAGTTTGGCCTGGTGCCCCTGGTGCTGCCGATTGGCCTGGCCAACCCGATCCAGCGGGTCTACGAGGTGAAGGCCCGCATGGGTGAGCTCAAGGGCTCGATGCAGCCCGTGCTGGCCTTTGGCATCCTGTCGCTGACCGGGCTGATGATCAAGCCGGTGCAGGACATCATCCTCAACCTGTTTGCCAAAAAGGCCACGGCGGTTATGACCAATGTGCCCGGCCCGCGCGAGCCATTGAAGTTCTGCGGCTCCACGCTCAAGCAGACCATGTTCTGGGTGCCGCAGTCCGGCGACATCGGCATGGGTGTCAGCATCCTGAGCTACGGGGGCGGGGTGCAGTTTGGCCTCATCACCGACAGCACGCTGTGCCCCGACCCGCACGGCATCATCAGCCGCTTCGAGCCCGAGTTCAAGAAGCTGTTCTCGCTGACGGCGATGCTCAAGATGCACTGAGCCGCTGCCGAGGTGTCAGCCCACGATGGGGCGACATGAACGGCCGAAAATATCTTCGGAAATCGCGTTGAGGTTGCCGCGATTGCTTGATTCAGAGATTCTTCTATTCGATCATTTTTGGATCGAATAGAAATCTTATTTCTCTGAAGATCGTGTTTCTTTGCAAATCTTGACCTGAATTGCCCCATTTTGGCCGTTGCGGCCGCCAGATGAGGT
>CAZRRW010000158.1:0-6109 GCA_964602505.1 uncultured Burkholderiaceae bacterium | reverse complement strand
CGTCATCGGCGTGTCGGTGAGGCCCGGCGCCACGGCGTTGATGCGCAGGCCCTGCGCGGCGTAGGTGGCCGCGGCGCTGCGGACCAGCGCCTCGACGCCGCCCTTGGCCGCGGCGATCGCCTCGTGGTTGGCCACGCCGATGCGCGACACCACCGACGACGCAAACACCGCGCTGGCTCCCACGGTCTGCTCGGCTGGCGCGACGCGCAAGGCTTCCACCCAAGCGTGCAAGGTGAAGAAAGCCGACATCAGGTTGACTTGCACCACCTGCTGGAACTGCGCAGCGCTGGTGCGGTGCAGCGGCGCAATGAGCGTGTTGCCCACACAGTGCGCCAGCAGGGTGGGCAGGCCCAACTGCTCACGGCAGGCGGCCAGGGCTTGGGCGGCGCCTTCGGGCGTGGTGGTGTCGGCGGCGATGGGCAGGGCTGTTGCGCCGTCTGGCAGCCTCGTGGCGTCGCGCCCCGCAGCGGCCACCCGCACGCCACGGGCGTGCAGGCGGGTGATGAGTTCGCGGGCAATGCCGCCGCTGGCGCCAGTGACAAGGGCAATGGTCATGACAAGGGTCCTTGGGGTGATGAAAGGCAGGCGGCCACGCCTGGCAGGTCGTCCAGCGTGGTGGCGCCTTTGGTCTGGGCGCTCCAGTACGAGAAAAAAGAGGGGTAGAGCCGCTTGGCAGGGCCGGTGAGGCTGGGCTCGGGCACCAAGCTCACCAGCGGGGCAACGTCGTTACGGGCAACCACACTCGAGGTGTTCCAAGCAAGCCGCCAATGTGCGTTGTCCAGTGCTTCAACCCGTGCGCCGTTGCGCTTCAACTCGGTTAGGGCCTTGGCGATGTCGGCTCGGCTGCCCACCCAGCGCTGGCCAGCCGGTGCCAGCGCCGCCATGCGCTCGGCCGCAAAGCGCCAGCGCCGTTCCGCCCACGGCCAACGGGCATGAAAGTCGGTGACGAACACGGCCACCACGGTTCTGCCAGCGGGTGGCTCGCCCAAGGCCCAGGGGTGGGCCAACCAAATGGTGGGCTTGGTGGCCGGCGGTAAAGGGAAGGCAGCGGGGGCGGTAAACCCGTATTCGCTACCTAGCCCGTCAGGCGGCGTGCTCAACAACGACGGCTCAGCGGTCGGCGTAGCAGCATCCGCTTGCTTCGCCTGAAACGCGCTGGGCGCTGGCAGCGGTGCGCCGTGGGCCACGTCACCCAGGGCCTCGTAGCTGGTGTCAATCACGGTGCCGGGGCTGTGCCAGCCGCTGGGCGCGTACTTGGCCACGTTTTCGGCATTGAACAAATACGGCTTGTGGCTGCCAGTGCCCGCCACCCACTGCCAGCTCAAGTGGTTGCTGGCCAAGTCACCGTCGAGCAAGTGGCCATACAGCCAGTCAGCCCCGGCCCGCCAATGCACACGGCGCAGGTGAACCAGGTAGCTGGCCAGCCACATGCGGGCATGGTTGTGCAAGTAGCCGGTGGCGTACAGCTCGCGTACGGCTTGGTCAATCACCGGCACGCCGGTGCGGGCTTGGCGAATGTCGGCCGGTAGTTCCTGGGCGTATGCCTGCTGGGGCAAGGGGCCGGGGTGCAGGTCGCTGAAGATGGCGTCACCACGATAGGCCCACACATGGTGAAAGTACTCGCGCCAGCCCAGCTCCATCACGAACTTGTGCTGCGGCTCCAGGCGGCTGCGCTGGTGCACACGGGCGGCCACCTGCGGCAGGTTCAGCAGGCCGTGCGTCAGGTAGGGCGACAGCCGCGTGACGTCGCCCTCCAGGTGGTTGCGGGTGCGGGCATAGCCGCTGGCGCGCACAGCGGCCAGGCGCTCTTGCGCGGCCTGCAGCGTGGGCTGAAAGACAGCATCCCTGTTGGTCATGGCAGGGTGTCGTTTGCGCGGATGGCGGCGGCCCGCTCGGCAATGGCCTCGCGCTGTGCAGGTGTCTGGCGCTGCAGGTTCTTCACCTGCATCACCATTCGGGGGTTCTTGGCCAGGCGGGCCTCGTGGCGGGCCAGGAAGTCCCAGTACAGGGTGGTGAAAGGGCAGGCCCCTGGGCCACTGGCCTTGGCTGGGTCGAAGCGGCAGCCCTGGCAATGGTTGCTCATGCGCTGGATGTACTTGCCGCTGGCGATGTAGGGTTTGCTGGCCATCAGGCCGCCGTCGGCGTGCTGACTCATGCCGATCACATTGGGCAACTCCACCCACTCCACCGCATCCACATACACCGCCAAATACCACTCGTGCACTTGGCGCGGGGCCACGCCGAGCATCAGCGTGTAAAGCCCTGTCACCATCAAGCGTTGGATGTGATGGGCGTAGCCTGTTTCCAGGGTCTGGGTGATGGCGTCGCGCAGGCAGGCCATGTCGGTCTGCCCGGTCCAGAACCAGTTGGGCAGCGGCTCGTGGGCATGGAGGGCGTTGCCCTCGGCGTAATCGGGCATGCGGGTCCAGTAGATGCCGCGCACGTACTCGCGCCAGCCCAGGATCTGGCGGATGAAGCCCTCGGCCGCGGCCAACGGGGTATCGCCGCGGTGGAAGGCAGCCTCGGCGGCGGCCACCACCTCACGCGGGTTCAGCAGCTTCAGGTTTAGCGCGGACGACAGGTGCGAGTGGTAGAGCCAGGCCTCACCTTCCCACATGGCGTCCTGGTAGAGGCCAAAACTGGGCAGGCGATCCCGGATGAAAGCGTCCAGCGCCTGCAGGGCCTGGGCGCGTGTCACCGGCCAGGCAAAGCTGTCCAGGCTGCCTGGGTGCTTGGCAAAGCGCTCATTGACAAGCGCAATCACCTCGCGGGTGGTGGCGTCGGGCTCAAAGCGGCTTGGAGGCGGTACGAACCCGGGGCCGTCCTTGCCAAAGCTCTCCCGGTTGTCGGCATCGAAGTTCCACTGCCCACCCACGGGTTGCTGCTTCTTCGGGTTGGTGGGGGCGGGCTCCATGAGCACGCCAAAGCGTTGGCGAAGCTCGCGGTAGAAGAACTCCAGCCGCAGGCTCTTGCGCCCCTTGGCGTGGGTGGCAAAGTCGGCGATGGAGGCATAGAAGTGCCGGTCTTCGCGGACCTCCAGCAGCACGCAGGCCGTCTCGCACACCGTCTGCAGCGCATGCAGCACCCGCCAGTCGCCCGGCTGGGTCAGCACCACCCTCTGCGGCCGGTGGGTGCCCAGGGTGTGGGCCAGCTCGGCACCCAGGCTGCCCAGGTTGCTCGCATCGTCAAGACGGCGGTAGCTCAGGGGCCAATCCCTGGCTCGCAGTGCCTCCGCAAAGTGCCGCATGGCGGCCAGAAACACGGCGGTGCGCTGCTTGGCCGACCACACATGGGTCGACTCCTCGGCGACCTCGGCCATCCACACCGCGTCCAGCTGCGGGTCAAACCCGTCCAACGCGGACAAGGCCTCGTCCAGCTGGTCGCCCAGCACCACCACCAGATGCCGCATGGCTCAGCGGCTGGCGTCTGGGCGCCGGGAGGCTGCAGGGTGCCTGCCGGAGCGGCAGGCGTCGGAGCAGTACTTCACATCGGCCCAGTTCTTGGCCCAGGCCTTGCGCCACGTCATGGGCCGCCCGCACGCCACACAGGGCTTGGAGGGCAGGGCGGCCTTGTTGCCCTTGAAGTCTTTGCGCATGTCGCGTTGCAGCATGCCCTTGATTGTGGGCAGCTTGGCATACCCCAGCGGGGCAGCGGGTGATGCCGCCTGGGCGCGGCGTCTCAGCTTTGCTTGAGACGCATGCGGGCCATCAGGCCGCCACCGGGCGCGTTCTGAAGCTCGAAAGTCCCGCCCATCCGGGTGACCGCCTTCTCCACCACCGACAGGCCCAGGCCTGCGCCGCTGGCCGCCGTCCGCGCGGCGTCGCCGCGGTAGAAGGGCTTGGTGAGCTCCACCAGCTTGTCTGCCGAGACCCCCACCCCCTTGTCGCGCACGCCCACCAGCACCCAATCGTCGCGGCGACCGGCGCTCACATGGATCTCTGCCACCCCAGTGTCCACCGACTTGCCGTAGCGCCGGGCGTTCTCGAAGAGGTTCTGCAGCACCCGGCCCAGCTCCACTTCGTCAGCCATCACCCTCAGGTGGGGCGGCATGTCGGTGGTGAACAGCATGTCGTTGGCATCGCGGAACCGGCTGATTTCGCGCTCCACCACCTCCTGGAGGCTGACCGGCTCCAGTGTGCTGGTGCCAGGGCGGGCGTAGTCGAGAAACTTGTCGATGATGGCGTCCAGCTGGTCGATGTCAGCTGCCATGAACCGGCGGGCCTCCGGGTCGGGGACGCTCATCTCGCTTTCAAGCCGCAGCCGCGCCAGTGGCGTGCGCAGGTCATGCGAGATGCCAGCCAGCGGTCCTGCTCCACGCGCGCCAGTTCACGGGCCATGCGGTTGAAGCCCCGGTTGACCTCGCGGATCTCGCCGGTGGTGGTGTGCTCGTCCAGTTGGGAGTCGTAGTCGCCCTCGCGTACCCGACTGGCGGCAAAGCTCAGCCGCTTCAGGGGCTGGTTCAGAAAGCGGGCCAACACAACGGCCCCCAGCAGGGACACCACGGCGCCCACCCCCAGGGCCGCGAGCGCGGCACGCCAGCTCATCGACTCCACACGCGCCAGATCGGCCTGGAGCCAGTAGGCCTCGGTGCCGATGACAAACGAGACCCAGATGCCCGGCTTGCCGTTCACGTCGCGAGCCATCACTGTGTCGGAGCCCAGGCGGGTGGCCACCTGGCTGGACACCAGTCGGGAGAACCCATCCACCGCGTAGGGCAGGATCCGGTCTTCGGGCTTGCGCGGCTCGATCTGGACAGACTCGGTCTCGCTCAGGGTTTTGGCCAGGGCCACACGCTCGATTGGGTCGCGGGCGGCCACCAGGCCCGCGCGCGACATGTTTACCAGGCTGGCGACCTGCTGGGCACCTTGGGCGGCGCGGGGGCGGGTGTCCAGTTCGCGAAAAGTGAACAACCAGGCCGACACCCCGGCCAGCACCAGGAACATCAGCAGGATGTAGGTGCGCCAGAAGAGGCTCAAGTTCAGCGTCAAGCCGCCTCTGCTGTGACAGGGGGGCCGTCCGGGACGAACACGTACCCAACGCCCCAGACGGTCTGGATGTAGCGCGGCTGGGCAGGGTCACTTTCCAGCAGCTTGCGTAGACGCGAGACCTGCACATCAAGGCTTCGGTCAAAGGGCTCGAAGTCGCGGCCTCGTGCCAGCTGGGCCAGCTTGTCACGGGTCAGTGGCTGGCGGGGGTGGCGCACCAGGGCCTTGAGCATGGAGAACTCGCCCGTGGTCAGCGGCATCGGCTCGCCGTTGCGCGACAGTCGGCGCAAAGCCAGATCAAACTCGAAGGGCCCAAACCGGATGATCTCGTCCTCGCCAGACGGAGCGCCCGGCGCCTCTGCCGCTGGCCGACGCCGCAGCACCGCGTGAATCCGTGCCAGCAGCTCTCGAGGGTTGAAGGGTTTGGCCAAGTAGTCGTCTGCGCCGACTTCCAGCCCCACGATGCGATCCACATCCTCTCCTTTGGCGGTGAGCATGATGATTGGTGTGCGGTCGTTGCTGGCACGCAGGCGGCGGCAGATGGACAGGCCATCCTCGCCCGGGAGCATGAGGTCCAGGACGATCAGGTCGACGGCTTCTCGCTGCATCAGCTTGCCGAGGGCTTTGCTGTCCTCTGCCACGTGCACATCAAACCCTTCCTGATCCAGGTAGCGACGCAGCAGGTCCCGAATGCGAGCGTCGTCGTCCACGACAAGCACACGATCCTTGCGGGATTGGGGCAGGATCATGGGAGCACCGGGGCAAGTTGTAACAAGCTAGGGTTGTAACCCCGTTGCGCCACTTGTAACAGCCCAAGCGCAACGGTTTTACCCGCCGTTACCCGAGTTGCATCTTGCGATGTGGTCAAAAGATGGGTGAAAACCCGTGTTTTGTCCATCTTCTGCACCATGAGAGTGCAAAGTGGTTGACATCTTGCAATGTCATCGTAGACTTACATTAATCGATGCCGATCGGTGTTGATTGCAGTGCCCCCGTGCAGGTTTGTGCACGTTTTCAACTCCAAACATGGAGGGTCCTATGGCAAGTAACTCGGATCCGAACAAGGTGTGGGCGATGTCCCGCTCGCTGTTGAACCGTGACAGGTGACGGCTCCTCGGTGAACA